>CAYXMY010000013.1:0-40984 GCA_964466155.1 uncultured Caenibius sp.
AACAGGGATGCGCGGGGGGGCGAACACATCGCCGTGGTATGGAAACGATTGTAGATCAGCCCACGCGCGGCCAGCCGGTCGAGATTGGGCGTGGAAATAGGGCCGCCGAACGTGCTGGACGCCCCCAGCCCCACATCGTCCGTCAGCACCAGCAGGATATTCGGCGCGCCTTTGGGGGCGGTGCGCTGCGGCGGGAAGGCCGGTGTCGAATCGCGGTAGCTCTTGCCGATCTTGCCAGCGAAAGGTTGTTCCGCCGGGGGCAGAACCGGCCCGGTCGGCGCCTGCTGAGCCGACGCCTGCACCCCCACGGTGGCGGCCGCGAAACCCGCGGAAGCAATCAATACCTTGCGCAAACCCTGCATTCCCAAACGCCGCATTTTCCGTGCCCCTATCCAGTTGCCGAAGGTGCTTCCTCCGCCCGGTTGACCAGACTCACCCCTCCATCGGCGGCGGCAGGCCAGTTCACTTTCAGTACTGTATAGTCTCGTACGAAACAAGCCATGGAAATAACCAGCGGGATAAGTGTGCAAGGCCGCCTGCGAAAAGCAGGCGTTTCAGAATCCGAAGGCCCGTTCCACCGATCCCACATGCGCGCGGTTGTGCTTGATCCGTTCGACCATGCGCCATGCGCCGTCGCGCAATTCCCAACGATCATGATAATCGCCCAGCGTGTAGAACGGCTCCGGCGCATTGTCGGCCGGAAGGTGGATATCGCGAACATAGGCGCGGCTGGTGGCGCTGGCGCCCGATACGGAAACGACGATATTGCCAATCAGATGCTGCGTCACGCCACAGCGTTCGAGATAGCGCCTTATCAGGTCGATCACGGCCTGCGGCCCTTCGAGCGGCCCCTCCCCCATTTCGGCTTTCACATCGTCGGCCATGATGCCGCGCAGCGTTTCCCAGTCATGATCGTCCATCGCGCGGGCGAAACCGATGATGTTCTGCTCAATGGCGCGGATCGCCAGAAGCTCCTCAAGCGATTGTGTCATGCCGCCGCCCTTTCCTCAGCCGACCGGTTCCAGTTCGTCCCACAACGGCCCGGCCAGCAGGCGGAAGAACTTCTCATCCGAATACATCCGCTCCCCCGAAAGCGCGTTTTCCCCGAACGTCAGGATCGCCATGATCCGATGCGCCGTGGGTTCGGCATCGCCATCGTGATGGGCGGTGACAGTGTATTCCTGCACCACACCCGCCGGACCGATACATTCGCTGATCATTGCCGAACCACGGATGCGCGGCTGCACATAGGCCATGAAATGCTCGTAATAGCGGCGCGTGTTCGCCATGCCGCGAAACTGTTTGCCCAAGGGGTGGAATTCATACACCGGTTCCCCCTCCATGGTGGCCAGCAGGCCTTCCAGATCCTGCGTCGCTTCCAGCTCTGCGTGAGCCACGCCAATGGATACCAGCTTTGCAACAGATGCCTTCATGGCCGCTTCTCTCTCCTCGTATTTCTATTGTTTCCAGCCGCTGCCGCCCGCCGGACACGAGTGCATAGCATATTACCCTCACCGCAAAAGCGGCCAATCGCGGCCATTGCGCTTTATCGTTGACGAAGGCGCGCGAAGCGGTAGCCCTTTGTGGATTGAGGGTGCCCCGGGCGCCCTGTGGGAGATAAGAATGACAACGCGCGTAATCCTGTCCGTCGCGGGGAGCGACCGGCCCGGCCTCACCCAGACGCTCGCCAATGCCGTATTGGCGGCGAACGGCAACTGGCTCGAAAGCCATCTCAGCCGCCTGGGCGGGACATATGTGGGGTCCGTCCTTGTTGCGCTCGATCCCGCCAATCTGGCCGTGCTGGAAGATCACATCCGCGCCGTGGATGCGAGCGGGCTACGCGTATCGGTCGTGCCCGCGGGGGAGACGCCGGATGCACAAGGCACACCGCTGTGGGTCGAACTGGTCGGGCAGGATCGCCCCGGTATCGTGCGCGAAGTCACCACGGTCCTTTCCGAACTGGCCGTCAACATCGAACGGTTTTCCACCAGCACCGAAAACAGTGCACATTCCGGCGAACTGCTGTTTCGGATGAATGCCCTGGTAACAATTCCCCAAGGCCGCAGCGCCGACGACATTCAGGCCGCATTGGAAGCGATCTCCGGTGAAATCATGGTCGATTTCACCTTCACGCCGCCCGATGCCTGACACACCCATACCGGTGTATTTGCGCAATTCCCGGCCTTTCAGGCTTGGCCTGCCCGCACCCGCGCACTAAACCCCTGCGCAAAGGAGAGGATTTATGCGTTTCTGGCTGTCGATGATGGCAGTGTCCGAACTCGATCAATTGATCGAACTGGCAAAGCATGCGGAACAATGCGGCTTTCATGGGGTGACGTACGCCGATCACCTGATCATGCCGACCGATATCACAACCCCTTATCCCTACACGCCAGACGGCAAGCTGTTCTGGCCGGTGGAAGCGCCATGGCCCGATCCGTGGATCACGCTGGCGCTGCTGGGCGCGGAAACCAGCACGATCCATCTGGCGACCAATATCTACCTCGCCGCGCTGCGCGATCCCTTCACGGTGGCGCGCGCGGTTTCCACCACCGCCGCCTTTTCCGGCGGCCGGGTGGTCTGCGGTGTGTCGGCGGGGTGGTTGAAGGAAGAATATGACGCCGCCGGGATCGACTTCCCCAGCCGGGGCCGCCGCCTGGATGAAATCCTCGCCGTGTGCCGCCGGCTCTGGGCGGGCGAAACCCTCAGCCATGAAGGTGAATTCTTCCAGTTCGAATCCGTCATCCTGCGCCCGGTTCCGCCCGAACCGGTGCCGATCTGGGTTGGCGGCAAGGCAGGCCCGGCCCTGCGCCGCGCGGCGGCCAACGATGGCTGGCTCGGCATTCCCGGCACGGTGGATAGCAATCTCGCCATCGTGAAACGGATGCACGACATGCGCCGCGAAATGGGCTTGCCCATCGAAGGGTTCCGCCCCTGCGTCTCGCTGATCGAACCGCTGACCGCCGACGCCGCCAGCCGCCTTGCCGAAGGCGGCGTGGACGATACCACTGCGATCCCGTGGTTCCCCACCCCGTGGGAAGTGGAGGCTTTCACCCCCGAAGGCGCGGACATCACCCAGCTTTCCATCAAGAAGGACGCGATTAGCCGCTATGCCGACCGCGTCATTGCCAAGCATAATTGAAACAAGAGAGGAACTGACATGAAACCCGAAGATCTACCCGGCAAATCCATGGGCGCGGTTCAGGCGCGCGACAAGGAAACATGGCTCGGCCTGTTCGAAGACGATGCGGTGGTCGAAGACCCGGTCGGCGGCCATCCGATGCTGGACCCGGAAGGCAACGGCCAACGCGGCAAGGAAGCTATCGGCAAATTCTACGACCTGTTTTCCAGCTCCGGCGCGACGATGAATTTCGAGATTCATCATCTCGTGGGCTGCGGATCGGAAGCTGCCTGTCTGGTGACGATGACCTCGACCATGCCCGATGGCACATCGCACGCCCAGAAGCTGCTCAACGTTTACAAGATGTCGCCAGCGGGCAAGATCGCCTCGCTGCGCTCGTTCTGGAACTGACCCGCACAAGGCCTGCAAACGCTCTGCAAGGGCGCGGGGAGAATCATTCCCGCGCCTTTTGCATATTCAGGCGGCGGCGTGCCTATCCAGGAACGCGATCACCGCGTCGGCGAAACGGTCGTTGCGGTCGCCCGCCACCATATGATCGGCCTGTTCGATCGTCACGATCTCCGCATGGGGCACCAGCCCGGCAAATTCGTCCGCCCCTTCGGCGCTGACCACATTGCTCAAGCCCCCGCGCACAAGCGCGGTCGGCACGGTCAGCGCGGATGCCGCCGCACGGAAACGGGCAAGCATCTTTTCCCAACCTTCTGGCGTGCGCTTGTGCTGCATGATCGCCGGGTCCCAATGCCAATAGTAACGGCCATCTTCCGCCAGCCGCAGATTCTTGAGCAAGCCGCTGGGATCACGCGGGCGTGGGCGATCCGGGCGATAGGCCGCCACCGCATCGGCCGCTTCCTCCACGCTGGCAAAACCATCGGCATTGCCGCGCATGAAACTGCTGATGTGGTTCGCGCCCGCCTGTTCCATACGCGGCGCGATATCGACCAGCACCAGCCCCGCCGCCTGCGCCTCGGCCTCCCCCACGGCGAGAAGTGCGGTCAGCCCGCCCATCGATGCACCGACGAGAAACGCCGGGCGCGTTTGCAACGCCTGAACAGCTGCCAGATCGGCCATGAACCGTTCGAAGCCGTAAACGCTATCGGGCGACCAGCCGCTTTCCCCATGGCCCCGCAGATCGAACGACGTTACCCGGTATCCCGACGATGCCAGCCGCGCCGCCGCCTTGCCCCAGGAATGGCGGGTCTGGCCGATGCCGTGCAGCATGATGACCGGCGTGCCATCGTCCGGCCCGCCGACATCCGCCGCTATCGTAACGCCCGCACCGGGTAGCTTGACCTTTTCCAGCATGCCTGGGCTCACGCTCCGTCCGCGATGGCGAAATGGATCAGCCAGCGCGCAATCATGCCCGGCTTGTCCTCCCCTTCCCGCTCGATCACGATATCGACCGTTTGCTGGAAATGATTGGGCTGCCGCTCTTCTGTATCGACGATGGTGAACACGCCCCGGATCGCCTTGCCCGAATAGACGGGCGCGGTGAAGCGCACTTTGTCGAGCCCGTAATTCAGCCCCATGATCGTGCCCGGCGTCACCGGCAAATGCGCGGAATCGCGCAAATGGGGCAGTAGCGAAAGCACGAGGAAACCGTGGGCAATCGTGCCGCCGAGATAAGTTTCCGCCGCGCGCACCGGATCGACATGGATGAATTCGAAATCCCGCGTCGCTTCGGCGAAGCGATCGATCATATCCTGATCGATCGTCACCCATTCCGATGCGAAGCTCAGCCCCTTCTGGGCCGCGATGAACGCTCTCGCACCGCCCTCCGCAACGCTCCCGGTCATCAGATCAGCCCGAGTTCACGGCGCAGAACCTGCCGGTCCACCTTGCCGGTGGCGTTACGCGGCAAAGGCGCATCGCGCAAGAAGATGTCAGTCGGCACCTTGTATTCGGCCAGGTGATCTCGCACCTGCTGGCGCACCTGATCCTCCGTCACCGCCTTCCCGGCATCGGGCACCACGGCCACGGCCAGACGCTCGCCGATCCGTTCGTCCGCGATGCCGAATGCCGTCACTTCCGAAATATCGGAGTGGTCGGTGATCACCCGCTCCACTTCGGCGCAATAGATGTTTTCGCCCTTGCAGATGACCATATTGGTCTTGCGGTCGACAATGGCGACATAACCCGTCTCGTCGATCCGGCCGATATCGCCCGTGCGCAGCCAGCCATCGGCATCCAGAACCTTGGCCGTTTCTTCCGGCCGGCCCCAATAGCCGGACATCAGCATCGGCCCGCGCACGGAAATTTCGCCCACTTCACCAAGCGGCAGCGGTTTCCCGTCATCGTCGATCACCCGCATATCGGCGAGATCGTGCATCACGCCCGAAGCCTCAGGCCGGGCGGTGAACAGTTCGCCCATCGCCAGGCTGACGGAACCGGCCGTTTCGGTCATGCCATAGCCGCCGCCGAAAATACGGTCGGGAAACGCTTCCTGCAGCGCCTTGAGCAGATTGATCGGCAGCGCCTGCCCGCCGCTGGCGATGGAACCGAGCGAGGACAGATCGCGTTCAGCCCGCGTCGGTTCGTTGAGCATATCCCACAAGGTCATCGGCGGGCCGGTGAACTCGGTGATTTTCTCTTCCTCGATCAGACGCAGGGCTTCTGCAGGATTCCACCGGCGATGGAACACGATCTTGCCGCCGCGCCCTAGGACGCCGAGGAAAATCTGCTGGCAGCCGCTGACATGGAACAGCGGGAAAATCAGGAACACCGCACTGCGCGGGCGCGCCGCCATCAGCGTGGCCACGTCGATACCCAGTTTCGCCGCCATCCGCGCGGCAAAGCGAGCTCCGGCATGCTGGGCCATGAACACGCCCGTCAGCATCGCCCGGTGGCTGATGATCGCCCCCTTGGGCCGCCCGGTGGTGCCCGAGGTGAACAGGATGCAGCAGGCCTCATCTGCATCGGCGGTATTTTCGGGCAGCGGGCTGCCCGCATAATCGCGCACCATCGCGTCGAGCGCAGGCTCATCGAACACCATGACCTGCCCTGCGTAACCCGCCTGCGCCAGCGCTTCGGCCCGGCGCGCATCGGCCACAACCAGCGAAGCACCGACATCTTCGGCGCAATAGCGCATTTCTTCGCCCGAACCGCGGCTGTTGATCAGCGCCGGTATCATACCGAGCGCGGTCAGCGCGGTGAAGGCATAGAGCCATTCGGGGCTGTTGTGCATGGCGATCGCCACACGGTCGCCCAGCTTCAGATCGTATTGCGCGGCAAATCCGGCTGCCGCGGCCCCGGACTGCGCATGGAAAGTGGCATAGGAAATCCGCCGGTCACCATCGATGATGAAATCGAGATCGCCCAGCGCGGGCATCATGGCGTAGAGCATCGAAAGCGTGCCGTTCGACCGCGCAAAGACGCGCATCGAATGCCCGTTCACGACCTGCTCCACGATTTCAAACGGTTCGCCGGGGCCTGAAAGGCTGGGTGCGCGTGGATCGATGGACATGTCCAAAATACTCTCCTCTATCATGCCCTTACGTTCGGCAATTTATAAAGAACACGGATTGCGATCAGGCGTTGGCGCAATCGCATCCCCCTGCCTCGACTGCCCCGTCTTGCTGCGGGTCTGTCCGAAAGAAAGACAGGATTAATGACGGCAGCGATGCATGTCATCCGATAGTTTCGGCAACAGGCTCATCGCCACAAAACCGGACTGGCGCATACCCGCAAACGGGATGCGCCAGCCGTCTGAACAAGCGGCGATGGCCGAAGGGAAATTGCCCCTATCCGGCCATCGTGCCCTATTCGGGTTGTCACCCGCGCGGTTCGCGGGGCAGGCCCAGGCCGCGCTCCGCAATGATATTGCGCTGGATCTGGTTCGTCCCCCCATGGATCGTTTCCGACCGTGTATAGAGGTAGATGTTGGGCAGATCGTCGAACGCGTAATCGTCAGCCGGTGCCACCAGCCCCGGCGCGCCCGCCACATCCATCGCCAGTTCGCCCAGCTTCTTGTGCCAGGTGCCCCAGTAGATCTTGTGGATGAACGCCTCGCGCGAGAGCATTTCGTTATCGCCCTTCGACAGCGTGCGCAGCGCGTTGTAGCGCATGAGCTTGAGGCCCGTGTGTGCCCGTGCGATCCGGTCACGGATCAGCGGGTCCTGCGCCGCGCCGTTGGCATTGGCCGCATCGATGACCTTCTGCAGCTCGACCTGGAAGCTCATCTGGATGCCGAGCGAGGATGCGCCACGTTCGTGCGACAGCAAGCCCATCGCCACTTTCCAGCCTTCGCCCGGCTTGCCGACGATATTGGCGGCAGCCGTGCGGGCGCCATCGAAGAAGGTCTCGTTGAATTCCGCCCCGCCGGTCATCTGCTTGATCGGCCGCAGTTCGAGGCCGGGCTGATCGATCGGCACGAGCAGGAACGAAATGCCTTTCGACCCCTGGCTGCCTTCTTCCGTCCGGGCCAGCACGAAGATCCATTGCGCATGCTGGGCCAGGCTGGTCCAGATCTTCTGCCCTTCGATTACCCATTCGGGGCCGTTGGGGCCATCTTCCAACCGCGCCTTGGTGCGGATATTGGATAGATCGGACCCGGCATTGGGTTCCGAAAAGCCCTGCGCCCACAGCACATCCCCGCTCAGGATCGGGGGCAGAAATTCCTTCTTCTGCTCTTCCGTGCCAAAGTGGATGAACGTCGGCCCCGCCATGGTGACGCCCAGATGGCCGATCCGGCCAGGGGCGCCCGCGCGCGCGTATTCTTCGGCGAAGATCACCTGTTCGGCGATGCTTGCCCCGCGCCCACCGTATTCCTTCGGCCAGGCAATCGCGCTGTAGCCCGCTTTGCCGAGCGCCTTTTCCCAGGCGAGCCGCTCGGGGATCATCTCGCTCATGCTGCTCAGGTTGCGGATCGAAGCGAACGGCCCGGAAAGCTGTTCTTCCAGCCATTGGGCGACTTCGCGGCGGAATGCTTCCTGTTCGGGAGTGAATTCTGTCCGCATCTTACGCCACCTTTTCCAGGCCGATCATGTCGGCAATCCGCACGCGCTGTGAAGTGGGATCGCCCAGCAGAACGGCATTGGCCCGGGCACGCTTGAAGAAGAGATGCGCGTCATGTTCCCAGGTGAAGCCGATCCCGCCATGCAACTGGATCGCATTACCCGCGCAACCCATGAAAGCATCGGCGCTGTAGGAGGAGGCAATCGCAGCCGCTTCCGCCAGTTCATCGGACGCTTCATCGACGACACACGCAGCGTAGTAGGCTGCGGTCTTCGCCGTTTCCACTTCCACCATCATGTCGGCCATGCGGTGCTTCAGAGCCTGGAAGCTGCCGATGGCCCGGCCGAACTGGACACGATCCTTAGTGTAGGCAACCGTCAGATCGAGCACGCCTTCCGCCCCGCCCGCGTTTTCAGCGGCCAGAGCAATCCGTGCGAGATCGAGCGTACGTTCCAGAGCTGGCGAAGCATCCCCGCCGTCCCCGAGTATCCGATCCCGCGCGACCGCCACACCGGCAAAGCGCACGGTGGAGAGCGGGCGGGTCAGGTCCATCGAGACATGGCGTTCGATAGTGACACCTGGGGCATCGGCCGGAATGGCCGCCAGAACGGTTTTTCCGGCAGCATCCAGCGCCGCGACCACCAGCAGGCCGGCGGCATGGGCATAGGGGACGAAACCCGCTTCCCCATCGAGCTGCCCGTTCTGATCGATGCGCACCGCGATGGCGGGCGTCCGTTCCAACCCGCGCCAGGCGAGCGCGGCAATCGTTTCACCGGCAACGATCGCGGGCAGGAGCGCGTCCTGCTGCGCTTCCGTTCCAGCGTTGAGAATGGCCTGTGCGGCCAGGCCGATGCTGGAGAAATACGGCGACGGCAACAGCACGCGCCCCATTTCCATCATCGTTATGGCAAAGCCGACATGCCCCATTTCCGCACCGCCGAGGCGGGCCGGAAAGGCGATGCCGCCCATACCCATTTCCCCCACAATCGAGCGCCACAGCGCCGGATCGTAACCGAGGTCGCTTTCCATCGCCTTACGCACGGCAGCGGAACTGCCGTGCGTTGCGAGGAAGCCGGAGACGCTTTCCTGAAGGAGCGTCTCCTCTTCGCTGAATGTGAATTGCATTGCCGGGCTTACTCTGCCGCCATGGCCTGCGGACCGCGGCCATTCCATTCGACATAGAACTGGTAATACCAGCGGCGGAAATCACCGATCGGACCGTCGCCGTCGCAGATCAGCGCGCGTTCGACGAAGCGCTGACGATCCCACACCACCTTGTCCTGGTCGAACTGCTTGATGATGTCGCGGATCAGCGCGCGGGCCAGCCCGCCCATCGGGCCTTCGGCTTCCGTCTTGGGCTGCGTGAAGGCGAAGCGCACACGCACCTTGTCATGATCGATCGGGGTCATCCCTGCGATCAGCAGCGTTTCCGAAATGCCGCTGAACCGCGTGGCCGCCTGGCCCGGGCCGACATTCATGTTCAGAATTTCGCCGTCGACCTCGCCCTTGGGCGTGCCCATCTTGGCCTTGACCAGGCCGGAGCGGCGAATGCCGTCGAACTTGATCTCCGCATCCGGGAAGGTCGCGGTCCCGTGAATGTATTTAAAGTGGGCCGTATCCGCCGCGTTTTCAGCCATGAACTGAAGCGGCGCATGCACGATCCATTCATAGCGGTCGAATTCCGTATAGTCTTCGCGGCCGACTTCGGGGAAATCGACACGTTCCCACTGCGGCGCTTCGCCATTGGGGTGATACCAGAACCAGATGAAGCCGCTGCCTTCCTCGGTCGGCCAGCCACCGCACGGGCGCTTCGCCTGCGGCGGAATGATGCGGGCATAAGGGATTTCCTGGACCGAACCCGCTTCGTCATAGCGCCAGGCGTGGAACGGGCATTCGAGCCTGTTGCCATGCACCTTGCCGCCATGGCCCATATGCGCGCCGAGATGCTTGCAATAGGCATCGACGATGCGGACCTGGCCGTCTTCACCGCGCCACATGGCGAGTTCCTTGCCGAAAGCGCGCATCGGCTTGACCTCGCCCACGGCGATTTCATCCGAATAGCACGCGGCATACCAGCCGATAGCGAACGGGATCTTGTCCACGCCGCGTTCTTCGGCGCTGACGTTGTTCTGGATATCGGCCATGCGCCAGGCGGCGCGCTCTTCAGGGTTCATCGCACCGACGATCTGCCAGGTGGCGACAGGCGCGGTACGGGCGTCTAGCACTTGATCACTCATAACCGATACTCCTTAGTCGAGCTTGAACACGCGGCGTGCATTGTCGCGCAGGAATTTGGGCCACACTTCGTCCTTCAGCGGAAGCTGGTCGAGCTCGCTGAAAATCCGGTCGAGGCTGAGGCCCATCGGGAAGTAACCCGCGTAGATGATCTTGTCCGCGCCGCGGGTGTTGGCGTAGTTGATGATCGACTTGGGCAGATGCTTGGGCGCGAAAGCGCTGGTCGAATAATAGAGGTTCGGCCACTTGAGCATCAGCTTCACGGCCAGATCGTCCCACGGTTCGGCGCCGTGGCGCATCACGATCTTCAGTTCGGGGAAGAACCAGCAGACTTCATCCAGCAGTTCGACCCGCTGCGGGGCCATCGGGATGCGCGGCCCCGGAACGCCCACGTTCATCAGGATCGGAATATCCAGTTCCACGCAAGTGGCGTAGATCGGGAACATGTATTTGTGATCGATGGCGACCTGCGGATAGGTGCCCGAAGGAAACACGCTGACAGCGCGCAGATCGTGTTCCTTGTGCAGCCGCTTGATCCGGCGCACTTCTTCCATCCCGCCGTTGGGATCGATCGGAGCATCGAAGAAGAACCGGTCCGGGAAGCGCCGCTTCGCTTCGAGCGCGGATTCCGACCAGCGGTCGTCCAACCCGATCATGGCCTGCTGAATATTGTGCTTGTCCATCTGTTCGACGGTCCAGGCGATATAATCTTCATGTTCGCCGATGTCGGGCACGCCCTTGAACATGTACTGGGCAGGCATTTCGAATGCCTGCAGGCTTTCCTTGTCGCGCAGCAGAGGTCGGAAGAAGGTATACCAGTCGGCCCGGTCTTCCCGGGTCGGGATACCCAACATCGTATCGATTACGCCAATATCCTTAGGCACGCCCATCGGCACTCTCCCATGTAAATTTATACTCTAGTCTATATTTTTTTTCCTGGATTGCAACACAAGAATTTTACCGTTCAAAATCAAATCATTGAATGGATTTTGCCACCAACGCGGCGGCGGCAACCAGATGCTTTTCCAGCGCATAATCCGACTCGAAACGCCAAGTGTGCACTATACCCACATAGGCACCAGTCAGGACTTCCGCACAAGCCTTTCGTTCCTCTTCCGGCGCATCGTGGACCAGCCGCAGGAACGCCGCGTTGAGCCGGGCGAACCGGAGCGCCCCGGTATCCTCCCCCCAACCCTGCACGGATATGCCGACCATCGGACGGAACTTGAGCCAGCGCCCTTCGAGATCGTGCGCATGCGCGCGGAAGAACTCCTTCACACGCGTGGCCAGCGGCATGCCGAAATCGAGAAAGCGGTCCATTTGCGCGATGAAGGCTTCGTCCATCTGCTCAACAATGGCAGCCACGATATCGGCCTTGCTCGGGAAGTAATTGAACAAGGTGGCCCGACTGATACCGGCAACGTCCGCAATTTCGTCCATCGTGGTGGCACCAACGGACTTTTCGCCGAACCTCACAATCGCCGCGTCGATAATGGCGCTGCGGATCCTGACCTTGTTCAATTCACGGCGCGGAAGGGCGGCAGTCTTGGTCATTAATCCCGATCCTTATTCAAGCCTCCAGCCTTAACAGCCCAAAGACGGATCGCAACAGGATCATGAACGGCACAGCACCCGGCTGCCGGCTGTTACCAGCCCTTTATTCATTCAGGCAAAAGTGGGCGCGGCCGGCCTGGGCCGGCAATAGCGAGTGCTGAACATCAGTGCCGCCGCCACCAGTTCGGCAAAGATATAGATGAAGAACAGCAGGTCATAATTGCCCATCCGGTCGAAAATCTCCCCGGCAAAACGAACGAGAATGGCCCCGAACACCGCCAGAAACGGCGCCATCATGCCGCGCACCGTGCCGAACGAAGCGGTGCCGAACTGATCGGCCACCAACGCGAAGAACACCGGGATCATGGCCCCGGCCGCCGCACCCAACATGACCGCGCAGCCCGCCAGCATGATGAAACCCTTGCTGAACAGCAGTGCAAGATTGAGTACCGCCCCCATCACATAGAACGCCGTCAGGATCACGCTTCGGTCGATCTTATCCGCCACGGCGGAGAGAGCGAGAATACCGACAATGGCGGAAACACCGGTGATCGACATCAGCGTTGTCGCCTCCATCACGGACAAGCCATGATCGAGAGCCAGCGGCACGAACGTAATCGACAGCGATTGCGCCAACCCCATCGCCAGGGAAGAACTGAGGCAGATGGTCCAGAAATTGGGCATGCGCAGGATTTCACTTATGCGCAGCGGGGTGTCGCTGGTGGCCATCGCCGCCTGCAGGCGCGCCAGCACTTCGGGCGTCGCGCCCGGTTCCACGTCCTCCGGCCCGGGCCGTTCGCGGATCATTGTGCACAGGATGAACAGGATCGCCGTGCATACGATCCCGATAATCAGCAACGTCGGGCGCCAGCCCTGCCCTACGAGCAGCCAGCCGATGAGAGGTGTCATCACGATACTGCCTACTGACACGCCCAGCGCGGACAGCACCATGGCGCGCCCGCGATGGACCGTGAACCACCGCGCCAGCAATACCGACATCGTCAGGGTTCCCGCCGCCTCCACTCCCGCAGCCAGCGGCAAGGCGATAATCATCGCATCGAGCGGAACCGAGTGCGAAAAGCTGAGCCCCACGAAGCTGACACCGAACAGCGCGGTCCCCACGATCATAATCAGGCGGGGCGAATAACGGTCGAGCATCCGGCCAATGAACGGGCTGAGCCCTGCGCTGCCGAGATTGAGCAGGATCATCGCACTGTTCATCTCCGCGCGCGAAAGCCCGAAGTCCCGCATCACCGGAATGACGAACAATCCCAAGGCGCTATAGGTCGCCCCCATCGTCAGCATGAAGGCAATCGCAGCAATGCCGACGAGGCGCCAACCGTAATACATGGACCGAACTCTCCCGTCTCTGTTTGGGTGCGGACGCTACACCCCGCCTCGCCATTGGCAAGCAGGGGTGCCTACGGTGCAGGTGCACGCGGATCACGATATGATCCGATGACGGACATAATCTTGCGCGCCCGGCATATTCGACGTTTCATGATCCGGCCATGCAGCTGGAGCGGAACGCTTGAGCAATCTCCACGCACCGGCGGCGATGGAACGGATTGCGGGAGGGAGCGCCCCTCTCTCCCTATCGTTTTGCCCTGCCAGCCGTTTTTGTGAGCGAAACCTCACAAAGGGCTTCGCCTTTGCCATGGCGTGTATTACGCTCATGCCGAAGACAAAGATGAAAAATGGAGAGGACCGTCATGGCAAAGGCGCAGGATTACGGTTTTGGCGCGTTCGAATTCCCTCGCGGTTGGTTCATGATCGGGCGGGCCGACGATGCCACCGAAACGCCCACATCGGTGCGCTATTTCGGGACGGACATGGTGCTCTATCGCGGGAAGAGCGGGAAACCCCATCTCGTCGAAGCCTATTGCCCGCACATGGGCGCGCATCTGGCGAAGAACACCACATCCTACATCGTTCTGGATGGAGAGCATGTTCAGGGCGAATCGATCCGCTGCCCCTTCCATGGCTGGCGCTTCGATGAGAACGGGAAATGCGATGACATTCCCTATTCCGATTTCATTCCCAAGTCCGCCTGCCTCAAGACTTTTCCGCTGACCGAATTCGCCGGTATCCTGTGGACCTGGCACGATCCCGAAGGGCTGGGGCCGGACTATCCGCTACCCAATTTCGGCAATCACTATGGCGAGCCGGGCTGGGTGGAATGGTCCATGGCGCACCTTGGCGATCTCGATATCCATGGCTGCGAAATCGTCGACAACATGGCCGATCTCGGCCACATGGCGCCGGTCCATGGATCAATCGAATGTATCTACTTTTCCAATGAGTTCGTGGATCACGTGGTTCACCAATACTTCGGCACGCGGCATCGCAACAACGTGGCCAATCACGAATACAACATGCTGATGCTCGATACGTGGCGGACCGGGCCAGGTATTCTCGAATCCGATATGCAGGGCCGCTATCCCGGCTTCTGGCTGATCGCCAGCACCCCAATCGACGATGGCCGCGAACGGGTGTGGAGCGGGATCATGGTCAAGGCGAACGACGGATCGCAACCTATCAGTGAAACGGATCGCGCGCTGGCAGGGGAATTTTCCCAGAATGCCATCCACGGTCTGGGGCAGGACGTGGAAATCTGGGCCAACAAGCGCGATTGCATCAATCCGATGGCCCTCCCCGCCGATGGCCCCTATGGCCGCTTACGGACCTGGTATCGCCAGTTCTTCAACCCGCGCGACAAGGCAGCGGAACTGCAAAAGCGCACCAATGGCCGCACGGTCACGCTCGACCTCAGGGAAGAAAAGGGGATTGCGGTGGAGGTTTTCCACGCCCCACCCCAGGAAGAAGCCCTGCAAAACGCCTGAGGCTTTGCCGATAACGATCCGGCGCGGCAAACCCGCCGCCGGATCGTTCGTTCAGGGATGAACCCCTTCACCCCTTTGCGGCATCGGCAGGAATAGCCGCAACAGGATCAGGGTTGCCGCCAGCCACACCGCCGCAATGCCCAGCGATGTCGGCAAATCGGACCAATCGGCAACCGCCCCCCATACCCATGCGCCGATGGCCATGCTGCCGAAGGTGATCGCCTGATAGAAGGCGAGGCAGCGGCCCAGAATCGTGTCGGGCGAGCGCACCTGCATCGCCACGTTCAGCGTCGTCAGCGCGAAGACCCAGCCGACCCCGCCCAGCATTGCCGCAGGCAGCGCCAGCGCCATATGGCGACTCGCCGCCATCAGCACTTCCGCCCCGATGAAGGCGACCGTTCCAAGACCGATTGCCGCTTCCGAGCCCCACCGGCGCATCATCTTGCGGACGAACAACGCGCTGACGATGGAACTGACCCCGAACATGCCCAGCAATATACCAAAGCTCAATTCGCCGCCCGCCAGCCGGTCCCGCACCACGGCAGGCAGCAGCGCCTGATAAGCGGAAAGGCCGAACCCGATGGCCGCCCCGCGCACCAGCACTTTGCGCAAGGGGGAAGAGGTCAGGCAATAATGCACGCCGACCTTGATCGAAGCGAACATCGGCCCGCGAACGGGCGGTTCCACTTGCGGATGCCACCGCAGCAGGACGACGATCAACGCGATGTAACTCACAGCATTGAGCGTGAAGGCAAGGCTGATATCCCAGATCGAAATCAGCAGGCCGCCCAGGGCCGGCCCCACGCTACGCGCCAGATTGAATGCGATGGTGTTGAGACTGATCGCCTGCGGCAGATCGTCGCGCCCCACTTGCGCGCGGACGGAGGCCTGCCATGCGGGGGAATTGAGCGCCGTTCCGATCCCCACCGCCAATGTCAGGATCAGCAGCACGAAGGGGCTGACCATCCGCTCATAGCTCACCACGGCCAGAATGGCCGAAGCGATCAGCATACCCACCTGCGCGGTCAGCATCACACGGCGGCGGTCGTAATTGTCGGCAATCGCCCCGGCGATCAACCCAAAGAGCAAGATCGGCAGTGTCGTCGATGCCTGAACCAGCGCGATCAGCCGGTGGGAACTGGTCAGTTCGGTCATCAGCCAGGCCGCGCCGACCGACTGGATCATCGACCCGATATTTGAGAAGAGATTGGCAATCCAGATCGCCCGGAACGCCGGAAAACGAAATGGCCCCAGGGTGGAACCCGGGGCCATCAATCCCTGTTGCGGAGCGTGGCCGGGCTGGGTCAAACTCCGCTCCGCCGCAGATGATCCTTATGCACGATCACCCTCAGTTTTCGCTGCCCCGCGTGACAGGGATAAGCGCCCCGGTAATCGCGCGCGCCTGATCCGAGGCGAGGAAGGCAATCGCATCGGCAATCGCTTGCGGATGCACCCAGGTGCTGTAATCGGCATCGGGCATGTCCGCACGGTTCGTCGGCGTGTCGATGATGCTGGGCAGGACCGCGTTCACCGTAACGCCCGTGCCCGCCAGTTCCACCGCCAACGCTTCCGTCAGCCGGTGTACGCCCGCTTTGGAAGACGCATAGGCCCCCATGCCCATATCGGCCTTGATCGCGGCACCCGCACCGATATTGACGATACGGCCCGCCCCGCTGGCTTTCAGCGATTCAAGCGCCGCCTTGGTGATCGTGGCGGCGGTCAACACATTCATGGTGAACATCTTCTGCCAGCTATCGAGGCTGCCGTCCGCCAGCGTTTCCCACGTGAAGCCGCCAGCAACATTGACCAGCACATCGATCCCGCCAAGCTTCTCACCGATCTGGGCGACGAGTTGCGCACAGGCTGCCGCGTCGGTCAGATCCACATCGGGGATATCCAGCCCGCCCGCGTTTCCTTCCGGCGCTTGCGCAGCAAAATCCACCCGGACGACCTTGTCGCCCTGGCGTGCGAAAGTTTCCGCCACCACCCGGCCCAGCGCGCCGAAACCGCCAGTCACCACAACATTACGAGCCATTGCAAATACTCTCCCCGAAAGACTCCATACCGGCCAAAGGGCCAGCCAATCGCCGGGACGCTAGCGCGAAGTCGCGGGGAAGGAAACGCCCCTGCAGGCGGAATTTTGCATCCGGGTGGCGTAGCCCCGCACCTGCGCTTCCCAGCCAAGGCATTCGCAAGCACGGAATTTCGGCAAGGCGCACGCCAAAGGGAACACCGCCAACGCGCCGGTCCCCCGACGGCAGGGTTTGACTTGGCCCGGCAGGCGCGGCATCCTGCGCCCATGCAGATTCGAATGGGTCTTTTCCGGTTTCGCCTTCATGGAGGGCAGCTTCTCGCGGGCTTCTAGCCCCGGGTTCCGGTGCGGCATGCCCCGAACTCGGGGCAAACTCACTTCATCCTGACGCGGTGCCATGCAGGTATCCGCGTGCCTGCATTTTACCGGAAAGCCATCGCATGACCAAGACCCGCGCTCTCAAGCGGCCCGCCATTCACATGATCGAGGAAGAAGCCGACGCGATCAGCAGCCTTGCCATCGGCGTCGAGGATCGCCTGCCGCAAGTGGCGGAACTGCTGCTGAACGAAATCGGCCGCGCCAAAACGCACGGCAAGGCGAAGATTCCCGCCGATATCATCACCATGAATGCGACGGTCGAATTCGTTGACGAAGCGACCGGCACGGATCGCACCGTGAAACTCGTCTATCCCAAGGATGCCGACATTTCAGCCGGGCGGATTTCAATCCTCACCCCCATCGGGGCCGGGCTGATCGGCCTGCGCGCGGGGCAAGCGATCCTCTGGCCCGACCGCGACGGGAAAGAGCGCTGGCTGCGCATCATCAGCGTGATCCAGCCCCAAATCGCCGCCTGAACCCCGTTGTGCAAGCCGGGTGCGCGGCCCCTAAAGGGCCGCGCGGCGCAGGCGCAGGGCGTTGCCGATCACCGATACGGAAGACAGGCTCATCGCCGCCGCAGCCAGCATCGGATTGAGCAGTATTCCGAATACGGGATAAAGTACGCCCGCCGCCACCGGCACGCCCAGCATATTGTAACCGAAGGCAAACAGCAGATTCTGCCGGATATTGCGCATGGTCAGGCGCGAAAGGTGCTGCGCCTTGGCCAGCCCCGCCAGATCGCCGCTGACCAGCGTCACCCGCGCGCTTTCCATGGCGATATCGGTGCCCGTGCCCATCGCCACGCCGACATCGGCCGCAGCCAACGCCGGGGCATCGTTGATCCCGTCACCCGCCATGGCGACCACGTGGCCCACCGCCTTCAATTCGCCGATCACGCGATGCTTGTCTTCGGGTGAGACATTGGCCCGCACATCGTCGATGCCCAATTTCGCCGCCACGGCCCGCGCGGTCGCTTCGGCATCGCCCGTCAGCATGACCACGCGAATGCCCGCCTTGCGCAGGCTGGCGACCGCATCGGCACTGCTGGCCTTGATCGGATCGGCCACCGCGATCAGTCCGGCGGCCTTGCCATCGACAGCGGCGAACATCACCGTTTGCCCTTCGGCCCGGGCCTGCTCCGCGCGGCCTGCCCATTCTGGGTCGAATGCGCCCACGCGCTGCATCAGCTTGGCATTGCCAACCGCAACGTGCCGGACGCCGACTTGCGCCTGCGCCCCTTCACCCGTTACCGATGCAAAACCTTCCGCTGCGCTCAACGCCAGGCCGCGATCCTGCGCACCGGCGACGATAGCGGTGGCCAGCGGATGTTCGCTTCCCCGTTCGACAGCAGCGGCCAGAGCCAGAAGATCGTCCTGCGCCAGACCGGGCGCGGCGATCACGTCCATCAGCTTAGGCTTGCCTTCGGTCAGCGTGCCGGTCTTGTCGACCACCACGGTATCGACCTTCTCGAAAGTTTCGAGCGCTTCGGCATCGCGGATCAGGATGCCATTCTGCGCCCCCTTGCCCATGCCGACCATGATCGACATCGGCGTGGCCAGACCCAGCGCACAGGGGCACGCGATAATCAGCACGGCAATGGCGTTGACCAGCGCATAGGCCAGCGGCGGTTGCGGGCCAAACAGCGCCCACACAGCGAAAGTCACCACGGCCACCAGCACCACGATGGGCACGAACCAGCTCGCCACCAGATCGGCAAGACGTTGCACCGGCGCGCGGCTGCGCTGGGCGGCGGCCACCATCTGCACGATCTTGGCCAGCAGGGTTTCGTTGCCCACTTGCTCCGCCACCATCGTGAAGCTGCCGGTCTGGTTTACGGTGCCGCCCGTTACCCGGTCACCCGCTGCCTTGCCGACCGGCAGCGGCTCACCCGAAATCATCGATTCATCGATATGGCTCGCGCCGCTTTTGATCCGCCCATCCACCGGCACCTTCGCCCCCGGCTTCACCAGCAGGCGATCGCCATGGCGCACGGTTTCCAGCGAAACTTCTTTTTCCGCGCCATCCGCGCCGATCCGCAAGGCGACGGGAGGGGTCAGCTCCAGCAGCGCACGCAGGGCACCCGAAGTCTGCCCACGCGCTTTCAGTTCCAGCACCTGCCCCAGCAGGACCAGCGTGGTGATGACTGCCGCCGCTTCGAAATAGACGGCCACCCGCCCATGATGATCGTGGAACGCCGCCGGAAACAGCCCCGGCGCCAGTGTCGCCACCACGCTGAAACCATAAGCAATCGCCACGCCCAGCCCGATCAGGGTGAACATGTTGGGATGCCAACCTTTCAGCGATTGCACGGCGCGCACGAAGAAGGGCCAAGCCCCCCACAGCACCACGGGCGTCGCCAACGCCAGTTGCAGCCATTGGCCCCATTCGGCGGGGATCACCCGTGCGAGCGGCTGGCCGGGGAGCATTTCACCCATGGCATAGAGGAACAGCGGCACGGTGAAGAGCGCGCTGATCCCGAAACGGCGGCGCATGTCGAGATATTCAGGGTCCGGCCCCTGATCGAGCGTGATTTCCTCCGGCTCCAGCGCCATGCCGCAGATCGGGCAGGTTCCGGGGCCAACCTGCCGGATTTCCGGGTGCATCGGGCAAGTATAGGTCGCATCCTTGGGCTGCTGGGCCGCATACTTTCCCGGTTCGAGGTAGCGTTGCGGATCAGCGGCGAACTTCTCCCGGCAGCGCGCTGAACAGAAATGAAAATCCTGCCCATCGCGCACCGCACGATGCGGCGATTTTTCCGGGTCCACCGTCATCCCGCATACGGGATCGATAACCGTATCCCCGCCATGAGCGCCGCCATGGCCGTGATTGTGGCCGCAATGAGAATGTGAATGCCGGTCGGCCATGACGCCTCCAAATCGTGCTTGCAATAATGAATATATATACCCCTACCGGGTATTTTATATTTGCACAAGATACCCCGGTGGGGTATGAAAGTGAAACTGTTTCCCTCGCCAAGGACGCGCCGTTTCGATGCACCAGAAATTCGCCAAGGAAATCGCGCGTATGAAGCGCATCGAAGGGCAGGCACGTGGAATCGTCCGCATGATGGAGGAAGAACGGTATTGCATCGACGTTCTCCAGCAGATGTCCGCGATGGAGGCCGCCTTGCGCGCCGCCAAATCCAAAGTGCTGGCGATCCATGCCAGCCATTGTATCGAGGACGCGCTGCAAGGCGGCGATGCGGCGGCGCAACGGGAAAAGTTCAACGAATTGATCGACCTGTTCGGCAAGGTGGGACGGTAAGGCCATGCCCCGCCTGGCCAGCCTGCTGGCATTCCTATCGGCGCTGATGCTGGCGCTCGCCCCTTCGCTGGCGAATGCACAGGCAATGCCCGCACCGGCACATGCCGCAATGGCCAGCGATTGCCACGACGGCGCGCCCGCCAAGCCTGCAAAGCCCGACACACAACAGGAAAACTGCCTTGCCCTGTGCCTGATGGTGCATGGCGGCTTCCTGCCGCATGCGCCAGACGCCAATCCCGCTTATACCCCCGTACCCTATTTACCCTATCCTGCTTCCCATCGCATATTGGTGTCCGCCCATGCCGGGGTCGATCCGCCGCCGCCGCGCAGGGCCTGAGGCGACTTCCCACTTCGTTCATTTCCCGGCGAACCGCGCCTTTCCGCGCGAGATTTGCCCATCCGACACATCCGGCCCCGCGCCGGGATGAGGACACCCATGCACAAGACCACACTCGACCGTCGGCGCCTGATGCGAAGCGCTGTCGCATTAGGCGGCGGGGCGCTGCTGCTGCCCGCCTGGGCTCGCTCGCAGCCCGCTCATCACCATGCCACCATGCCCACACCAAGTCCCGCACCGGGGCGCGACGTCCTGATGGGGGACCGCATCGAACTCGCCATCGCCCGCACCCCGTTCACCGTGGGTGGCCGCACCGGCCATGCGGTGACGGTCAACGGCACCCTGCCCGCCCCGCTGATCCGCCTGCGCGAAGGGCAGAATGTGCAGATCGCCGTCACCAACCATCTGGAGGAGGACAGTTCGATCCACTGGCACGGCATTCTCCTGCCGTTCCAGATGGACGGCGTGCCCGGCGTCAGTTTCCCCGGTATCCGCCCGCATGAGACGTTCACTTATGAATTCCCCGTGCGGCAGGCGGGCACATACTGGTATCACAGCCATTCCGGCCTGCAGGAAGCCGTTGGGTTATTCGGGCCGCTGGTGATCGATCCCGCGCACCACGATCCCGTCGCTTATGACCGGGAGCATGTGATCGTGCTGTCGGACTGGAGCTTCCTGCATCCGCACACGATCATGACCAAGCTGAAACAGCAGCCCGATTACTTCCAGTATGACCGGGAAACGCTCGCCTCACTGATCGCAGGCAAAGGGCCGGACGCGGCGGAGCGGCTGCGCTGGGGCAAGATGCGCATGTCGCCCACCGATATCTCCGACGTCACCGGCGCGGCCTATACCTACCTCATCAACGGGCAGGGGCCGGATGCCAACTGGACCGGGCTGTTCACGCCGGGCGAGCGGGTTCGCCTCCGGATCATCAATGCCTCCGCAATGACGATTTTCAACGTGCGGATTCCCGGCCTGCCGCTGCAGGTGGTCAGCGCCGACGGGCAGGACGTTCACCCGGTGGAGACCGACGAATTCCAGATCGGCGTGGCCGAAACCTATGATGCGGTGATCGTCCCCGGCAACCAGCCCTACACATTGTTTGCCGAAACCATCGACCGTTCGGGCTATGCCCGGGCGACGCTGGCCCCGCGCCCGGGAATGGCCGCCCCGGTCCCTGCCCTGCGCGAACGCCCGACGCTGACCATGCGCGACATGGGCATGGCGGAGACCGCGATGGCGGGCATGGATCACGATATGCGACATTCCATGCGCGATGGCGCAGCCGCGCCGGGGGTCGCTCTCAATCCCGGGGTCGAGATGATCGCGCCGACGCCGCTCGACCGCACCAACGACCGGGGGTTGGGCCTCGAAGATGCCGGGCATCGGGTACTGACCTACGGCGATCTCGAAGCGCTGGCATCGGCGGCCGATACCCGTCCGCCTGCCCGCCAGATAGAAATCCATCTGACCGGCAGCATGGAACGCTACATGTGGTCGTTCGACGGCAAGACCTATTCTCCCCAGGTCGAACCGATCCGCCTCGGCCGGGACGAACGGGTGCGTTTCAAGCTCGTCAACGACACGATGATGACGCATCCCATCCATCTGCACGGCTTCTTCTTCGAACTGGTGAACGGGAAAGGAGTGAACCAGCCGCGCAAGCACACAGTCAATGTCTTGCCGGGCGGCTTCGTCCGCTTCGATCTGACGGCGGATGCACCGGGGGACTGGGCGTTCCACTGCCACCTGCTGATGCACATGCATGCGGGCATGTTCAATGTCGTGACCGTGCGCCCCTTGGATGGAGGCGCGGCATGAAACGCCTGCTTTGCGCGAGCGCTGCCCTGCTGGCGTTGGCCTCCCCCGCTTTCGGGCAGGAGATGGACCATGGCGGGCATGGGGATACCATACCGGGCATGGAGGTGGATCATGAGGGGCATGCGAACCATGCAGATCATAATGGAGGCGCCGATCACGGCGCGCCTGCCGATCCCATGGCGGATATGCCCGGCATGGATCACTCCACCCCCACCAGCACTTCGTCAGGGGCAAGCGATCCGCATGCCCATCATTCCATGGGCATGCAGGGCGAGGCGGAGGCGCCCACCGCTCCCCCGCCGCCGGATGCGCTATCCGGCCCGGCCCATGCCGCCGACACGGTGTTCCCCGCCGATGCCATGGCCGCCGCACGCCGCACGATGGCCCGCGAAATGGGACCGATGTCCGTGGCCACGTTCCGGCTGGACCGATTGGAGGTGCAAAGCGGCAAGGGCGCGGACGGTTGGCTGTGGGATGCCGATCTCAGCTATGGCGGCGATATCGACAAGCTGTGGCTGAAAAGCGAAGGCCACGCCGCGTTCGGCCATGCACCCGAAGCGGAAGCGCAGGCACTGTGGAGCCATGCCATCGGCCCGTGGTTCGATCTGCAAGCTGGGGTACGCCAGCAGATACGAAGCGGCCCTGATCGAACGCAGGCGGTGCTCGGCGTGCAAGGGCTCGCCCCCTATTTCTTCGAAGTGGATGCCGCCGCCTTCCTTTCCACCAAGGGCGAACTGACCGGGCGGATCGAGGCCGAATACGACCAGCGGATCACCCAGCGCCTGATCCTCCAGCCGCGCGCGGAAGCGAACCTGTCCGCGCAGGCCATTCCCGCACTCCGGCTCGGTGCGGGGATCACTTCGGTGCAGGCAGGCGCGCGGCTGCGTTATGAGATCAGGCGGGAATTCGCCCCCTATATCGGGATCGAATGGCAGCGCGATCTCGGCCGCACCGCCCGCATAACCCGCGCCGCGGGGGACGATGCCGGTCGTATACTGTTCGTCGCCGGGGTACGCGCCTGGTTCTGACGGCGCATTTCCCTGCTTTCCCACGCGCTTTCCATTGGTGGAAGGGCGCGCGGGATTGGCATTGACTGGTGCCGCCGCTTTCCTAACCTGCCCCCTCGAAAACATTGCAACAGGAGAGGACCAATGGCGAAACCGGGCACTTTCATTCTCACCGCATGCGCCGTGCTGGCAGGCATCGGTTCAGCCGCCACCGCCGCGCCGCGGGATGGCAAAGCCGATCCACGCACCGGCACATGGAAGCTGAACATCGCGGAATCGATCCCCCCGCAAGGCAAGACCTTTGCCCCGTTCACGGCCATCGTCCGCTCTTCCGCGCCCGATGCGATCGATTTCACTTATCGCAGCGAACTGCCGGACGGAAAGATCGAGGAGTTCGGCTATCAGGCGAAGATCGACGGCGTGCTGCGCGATCTGCCCGGCAACATGGGCCTGAAAGGTTCGATGACGCCGATGGCGGGCGGCGTGATCCTGTCCAAGCTGATCTGGCCGGACGGCTCCACGGAAGACAAGATCTGCAACATGGACGCCGCCTTCAAACGGCAGATCTGCATCGGTTCGATGACATCGCCGCAGAAGGACGTCGTGTTCTTCAAGCAAGTGCTCGACAAGCAGGATTGACGGCCAGGGCGGGACGGGCGCCCCCGTCCGCCGCCGCTGATCGCCCGTCCTGCCTTCAATCCTGCACCCCCAGCATCATCTTGCCGAGATTGACCGCCTGCGGCGCGGGCATGTTGGAGGCATGCTGGCCGATCACCAGGATATCGGTGTAGATGCCCGCCAGTGGTTGATCCATGCGGATGCCGTTGGCGCCCGCTGCCCGCAACAGATCCAGCGCGACTTCCTGGCAGCGATGCGGCACGTTGGTGCTCTTGAGCATCAGCAGCGTCATCTCCTCCATATCGATCCGGCGGCCTTCCTCCCCGATCCGGCGCATCTGCGCGAGATCGTGGCGCATGACCGCCTTCATCTCTTCCGCCGCCGCCTTCGCCCGGCCCAGCGCTTCCTGCACACGCGGATCGCGCGCCACCCGTTCGCTCAACACGTTGTAGCGGTTGGCGGTATAGCCGCAGAAATGCTCAATCATCGTTTCCAACCCGCCCAGCGCAGCGCTGGAGACCGAGCGCACGAACAACGGCAGGAACGGCGCGCGGAACAGCGGCCCGGTGTTGAGCGCCGTGCCCGGATGCGCGGCGGCATCGAAAATCGGGAAGCGCTGCACCCGGTAATCAGGCACGAAGGCATCGACCACTTCGATATCCTTGCTGCCCGATCCCTGCAGCCCGACCACGTTCCACGTATCGACCACTTTCGCATCGCTGCGGGGAATGAGGAACGCATGCATCCGCTGCTGCAGAGGCCCCTCTTCCCCTTCGATTACGCCGCCCAGGAAGTTCCATTCGCAATTGTCGCACCCGCTGGAAACCGGCCAGCGGCCCGAAAAGCGATAGCCGCCTTCCACCCGCACCGCCGTGCCGTTGGGGGCATAGGGCGAGCCGACCAGCACGCTGCTGTCCGCGCCCCAGACATCCTGCGCCGCGCGTTCGTCGTAAAAGCCCATGTGAAACGCATGGACCCCGATCACCCCATAGACGAACCCCATGCTGGCATCGCCGCGCCCGAGCGTGAGCAGCACTTCGCCGAACACGTCCGGGCTCATTTCATAACCGCCGTAGCGGCGCGGCTGGATCACCCGGAACAGGCCCGCTTCCTTCACCCGGGCGATGGTTTCCGGCAGGATACGCCGCGCCTCCCGATGCTTGGGCGCCTGTTCGCGCAGGAACGGCACCAGCGCTTCAGCCCGCGCAATCACCTCTGCCGCCGTCGGAATTTCGTAGTCCGCCATAATCCCCACTTTCTGATTTCCGTTCTTTTATGGAGGCGTAGCGGCAAGTGCCGTTTCCCCTCTCCCTCAGGCAGGATGCGTCAGCGTTTGCTCACAATCAAGATGCAAAGGCGGGTGCATACACCGTGAGCCGGTTGACACAGAACCGCCCGAAAGTGTGCCCGGCATACGTTCTCCGGCGCGACGGAAGAAGTCATAAATACAGTACAAGATTCTGAAATATAAACATATTACTCTATCGCCCGCATCATGCGCGCGAACATCGCCCATGCCCTGTGTGTGACTTTTCGCACCGGTATCCTGATACCGCCAAACCAACGTTCCACCGCGAGGCGCGCTGGCGGAAAGGAAGCAAGGGGCAGGATTTCGGCGCTTGTCATCGCACAGGGTAAGCCACATTTCGCGCATGTAGGAAAGGCCTATCCCATGGATGCGGTACGCCCCCAAACGTCATGCCGAACCCGGTTCCACATCCACCTTGCCCCGCGCACGGTTATCCGATCCAGAGAGATGGACCCTGAACCAAGTTCCGGAGGTATAGTGACAGGTGCAAAAAACTAAGGATGACCATAAAGTGCTTTCTTGCAGTGGAAAGCAGACTGTCCGGACACGCCAACTTAGCGGACATTGGGGCATGGCAACTCGATCGATAATTACGACTGCATAGCTTTCTTGCAGAGGTGATATTCGTTCAGACCTTTTTGCCAAAGTTTTGGGACATGGGCACGTAATGCATGCCAGCGGCCGATTTCACTCCTTAAAGTGATACAATACGGCTGATTATCAAACTTCCACAACGAAAGAGGGGGGCGGATCACCACCAAATCGTCAAATAAACCAGAAGTAGCCCTGACAGTTATTTCACGGCCGTCAGCTGATGACATTAAGTGAACGGATGTCCCTGACTTTCCCGAGACAAGACCTGTGATCCTTAGTTCAATCGGACGACTAACAGATTCGTGTCCACTGAACGCCGCTAGTTCAAAAGCCCACCTGCCGAGATAAGAAGCGATAACCACCCCAAAAACTACGCAAGCGGTGAAATAAAACGCTTCTTTTACAATCTTTAATTTTGACATTGGGGCAGTGTTTGTGAGTATCCAGACCTTTCGCCCGACAGAAATTCCCAAGATAAAACCAGCTGCATAAGATATCAATCTTAAATACTCTGGTTCCTGTCGCAAAAGAACAGTCCCGCCGTCAAATATCTCTCGGAGAAAAATGAGCGCTAATAGAATTAGCACTGTCCAGGAAGGGGAGCGGCGACTGGCCTTCTGAGTACCTAGATTATCGATATAAGCTCCACTCTCTCCCATGTCCCCCCCGTTTTATACGAATGCGCTCGTAGCATATCTGAGATTGCGTGTGTCCGCTTCCCCCAACAAAGCGGCCATTACGCTTTGGCCTGACCTTTTCTTGGCAGGAAGTTCTCGCGCGTGATGTCGAGGTTCGTCCAACGAGGAAACTCAGCCCATCCGGCAGTCGGCCCCTGAACGACAAATGCTCGCAAACTAACCTGACCACCCAGAGGCCTAAGGTCGTAGGGTTCAGCAACGTAGCGTGCATCATCGACATCGAATTTAACGATGAGATGCAGCCTTATGGCGTCGAAAATATCAAGGTCCATTCGGACGGAATGTGGCTCACACGGGCGCCATGTCAATGTCCGCATTCCCCAACGCACCTGCCCAAACCGGCTCGTTTGCAAGGCCAAGATTGCGGACATTCGCCTTGGCACTATACCTTGGGTAGATGAACGATTTTGTTGCTCATACTTCACGATGGCGAACGGCATTGCTCGTCGCGGCGTCGCTAGGCTTTGTTGCGATAGGCATTTGGATGGTAGGCTTGCTGGGGCCAGTGCCTGTGTCACGACGGATGGGTCCGATGATGACCCAGTTTTGGGGCTGGTGCAGCATTCTTTTCTTCGGGTTATGCGCTGTAGCTGGCGTAAAGCTGTGGTGGGCTAACGCTGAGCGTCTGCGTATCAACAGGTCGGGCATTTGGTGGAACGATCTGGCCATACCTTGGGATGAGATCACTAACGTCACGGAATGGCGATATAAAGGCACCAAGGTCATTGTACTACATTTGCGTGATCCGGCACGCTTCCTCAGCAAGGGACTCGCCAGATTAGGAGGCCACGCAAGTCGCAAGCTGTCAGGTGGCGATATCGGTATCACATTGACCGGAACTGACCGTAAGTTCCACGAAGCAACATCGGCAATCGCATTGTTCAGGCCGAATCAGTAGCGTCCGCTTCCCCCAACGTTTCAGCCTAAATGAACACTTCTGCGACGTTCCAGACATCGATAGCGTGTGAAGACCTGCTGTTACTCCACCCCCGTCGTCATCCTGAACCAAGTTCAGCATGACGACGGGAATGAGGCCGAGCGCCTTAGCCCGTTGCGATCGCTACCGGCACTTCCATGATCGGCAGCGGGTCTTCGGGCATGCCGCCGTTGCTGACGGCCCCGCGCGAGGTGAAATTGTACGTCATCAACGCAACCATCATCGAGGCGATTTCATCGTCGTTGAATTCCGCCGCGATCCGCGCCGCGGTGTCTTCGTCCACGCCCGCCGGAAAGCCGAGATAGCCATCGGCCAGCGCAATCGCCGCTTTTTCGCGCGATGAAAGATCGCTGTTCTGGTAATCGTCGCCGATCATTTCCGCGCGTTCCTCAGTCAGCCCATCGGCCCGCGCGACATCGTAGCGCACCGATTTGCAGAACACGCAATTAACCGTGCGCGCATTGCGCAGGCGCAGGATTTCCAGCAGCGACGGCGCAACGAGGCTGTCGTTCCAGACATGGCCGTTGAGCGTAATGATTTCCGATACCGTGCCGGGCACATGGCCCATCATGCTGTCGCGGATGACATTGCCGGTGTCGGTGCCGGGGCCGGTGACGCGTGGTTTACTGGACATGGGCAAGCTCCCCCCGATTGGTGCGATAGGCCTGCATGCCGCGCAGGCAGCGGGCGGTGCGGATGCGGCCGTCGATCACGCCCAGCCCTTCGATCAGCAGGACAAGGCCGGGATCGCCGTAATGCGCCTTCACCGCATCGGCCGGTTCATCGGGGATTGAGGAAGCATCCATCCAGTAATATTCGGCGAACAGCAGCACCGCCTTTTCGCCTTCGCTGAGCGCATCGCTGTCATGCGCCTTGTCTTCCAACACGAGACGGCGCAGCGCCTCCGTACCGGCACGGCTGCCGCCGAGCGGATTGACGGCGGCCATTTCCGCTTCGTCCCGATGGAGGCGGGCGAACGTCAGGCGGCACAGTTCCAGCAGCCCTTCGGGCAGTTGTTCCTGTTGCCACATGCTGGCCGACAGGCGGGCGAAGCTTTCCGCCGCCGGGCCGGCGCGCGCAAGCGCCTCGTCCAGCGTCAGACTCGTCAGGGGGTGGGGCATCCTCGATCTCCTTCGTGGTTTATGCAGTCATTGCGGGGTCATGGGGGCAAGGGTGAGACGCATCGTCTGCGCCAGGTCCTGCGGCATCGCACCGATGCGGGAGGATACGCTGAGGCCCTGGCCGGTGACGCGCAGCCAGCGGGCGGTGATCTGCGGATCGAGATCGCCCCGGATCGAACCGTGTGCCTGCCCACGCCGGATCAGACCGGCAAAGCCTTCCTCTATCCGGGCGTAATAGGCATCCAGCAAGGCCGCGACATCGGGATCGGTGCGGCCCAGTTCGATAGCGGTGTTGACGAGGAAACAGCCCCGATGATCGAAACCTTGTGGCGCATCGCCGCCGATCTCATGAGCACCGCCGATTCGTTCGAAATAGGCCAGCAGATCGTCCAGCCCAGCCCCGCTTTCCAGCAGGGCCACGTAAGCGGCAGCCACTTCTTCGATATAACGGCGCAAGGCTTCCAGAAACAGGCCACGCTTGCCGCCGAAGCGCTTGTAAAGGCTATGGCGGTTGAGGCCGGATGCCTGCGTCAGCCGCTCCACATCGCTGAGCGCGAAACCGCGCGCCCAGAATTCGGCCATGGCCCCGTCCACCACCGCATCGCGCTCATATCTGACCGGACGGCCCGCCATTGCGCCAAATTGCCTCTCACCAATTACAGAATATATATTCTGTATAATGAATCGCGAGCATGGACAAGCACGAATTTTCGGGAAGCCAAGAAACAGAAAGTATGATAAAAAGCCATTGTGCGGTTGATTTTCCGCCTATAAACTACGCAAACAGACATAATTTTAAGAGGATTGCGCATTATGCGCTTTGACACGGTTATTCGCGGCGGAACCATCGTCGATGGCAGCGGGCAGGAACCCTTCGCCGCCGATATCGCGATCAAGGACGGGCGCATCGCCACCATCGGCCGGATCGACGGCGAGGCGGAACAGACTATCGACGCCACCGGCAAGCTGGTGACGCCCGGCTTCGTCGATATCCACACCCATTACGATGGGCAGATCACGTGGGAAAACCGGATGCGCCCCTCCTCCGATCACGGGGTGACGACAGTGGTCATGGGCAATTGCGGGGTCGGCTTCGCCCCCTGCCGCCCGGACCAGCGCGACATGCTGGTGGAAGTGATGGAAGGGGTGGAAGACATTCCCGAAGTGGTGATGACCGAAGGCCTGCCGTGGAATTGGGAAAGCTTCCCCGATTATCTCGACGTGCTCTCCGGGCGGCAGGCGGATGTCGACTTCGCCGCCCAGATCCCCCATTCCCCGGTGCGCGTCTATGTCATGGGCGAACGCGGCGCCGCGCGCGCAGCGGCGACGGCTGACGAATTGCAGCAGATGCGCGGCATCGTGCACGAAGCGGTGGCGGCGGGCGCGCTGGGCGTCACCACATCGCGCAACCACGGGCACCGCACGGTGGCGGGCGAACTGGCCCCCTCCGTGGATGCCGACCGCAAGGAACTGCTCGCGCTGGCGCAGGGGCTGGCCGATGCGGGCACGGGCGTGTTTCAGATGATCCCCAATTCCCATTATGGCGACGATCCGCAGGCCGACATGGCACTGTTCGAGGATATCGTCGCCACATCGGGGCGGCCGCTGTCGTTCAGCCTGTTGCAGAAGAAGTTCCAGCGCGATCTGCCCGAAACCATGCTGGCCATGCTGCGGGACTACAACCGCGACGCAAAAATCCCGATCCGCGCGCAGGTTTTCCCCCGGCCCATCGGGATGCTGTTCGGGCTGGAACTGTCATTCCACCCGTTCCGTTTCCACCCCAGCTTCCAGCCGCTGGCCGATCTGCCGCTGCCCGAAAAGGTCGCCGCCTTGCGCGATCCGGACCTGCGCGCGCGGCTGTTCGCCGAAACGCCGGTAACGGACAACCCGCTTTACATGATGCTGGCCAGCGACATGGCCGATCTCTACCCGATGGGCGATCCCCCCAATTACGAACCCCCTGCCGAAACCCGCCTGGGCGCACAGGCCGAACGCGAAGGGCGCAACGTGGCCGAACTGGCGCTGGACGCACTGCTCGAACGGGATGGGCGCGGGCTGTTGATGATGCCGTCCTCCAACTATGTCGACGGCAACCTCGACATGGTGCGGCTGATGATCGCCGATCCCAACACCATTATCGCGCTGGGCGATGGCGGCGCGCATTACAGCCTGATCTGCGATTCCAGCTTCCCCACCTTCATGCTCACCCACTGGGTGCGCGACCGGGCGGAAGGACGGCTGCCGCTGGCCTGGGCCGTGCGGCAACTTTCGCACGAACCCGCCCGCACCGTGGGGCTGGATGACCGGGGCCTGTTGAAGCCGGGATACAAGGCCGATCTCAACGTGATCGATCCCGAAACGCTGGAACTGCCCGCACCGACCATCGTCTACGATCTGCCCGCAGGCGGGCGGCGGCTGGTGCAGCACGCGCGCGGTTACGATCTGACCATGGTCAGCGGTACGATCACCTATCGCGACGGGGAAGCGACCGGCACCCTGCCCGGCCGCCTGGTGCGCGGCGCGCAAGGCGCCCCAGCGGAGGAGCGGGCAGCGGCCTGAACCTGCCTTACCCTTCCCCGCCCGCCATTACCGCGCCAGCCGGAAGCCGACCCACAGCGTGCGCGGCGTGCCGAGATCGACCGAGCCGCCCGAATTGCGGGTGATGACTTCTTCGTTGAAGAGATTCTCACCCCGCAGCACCAGCGAAAAATGGCCCGCCAGCGGCATTTCGGCAAAGGCATCGAGCGTGGTCGCCGGACGGAGCACATCGGTCTGGAGATCGCTTTCGTAAACCTTGCCGACATGGCGTAGCGTAGCGGCGAAATTCCAGCCGGGCCGCGGGCGGTAGCTCAGCGTTCCGCTCATCGCCCAGCGCGGCGATTGCGCAGGCTGCCTGCCGTCGAGCGCGGCGGCCGCGCCGCTGCCCACCATTTTCGCATCGGTCCACGCAAGGCTGCCGTCGAACCGCAGCGGCCCCTGCCCAAGCGATGCCCCCAGCTCTATCCCCCGCGCCTTGATCGCGGGCAGGTTCTGCCGCTGCTGCAGGTTCGTCCCGATGGAGATATTGGCGATCGCATTCTTCACCTTGTTGTCGAACGCGGTGAGCGAAAGCGTCACCCCCGGCGCCAGCGTGGCGTCCACGCCCGCTTCGTACCCGGTCAGCTTCTCGCTCTTGAGCGCGGCATTGGCCAGTGTCGTCACCGGGAACACGCTGTAGGACCGGTAAAGCTCGTTCAGGGTGGGCAGGCGGATGCCGCTATAGCCCATCGCCCGCAGCGCCACATTGGGACTGATATGGTACACCCCACCGCCGCGCCAGGTCACACCCCAATCCGTGCGGTCGGCAAAGCGGTTGTCGGTCACCAGCGCGCCGGTGGCATCGCGCTCCACGGAATGGCCTCCCCTGATGCTGGTCCGGTCGGCCCGCAGCCCCCCGGTCAGCACCAGATTGCCCAACGTCCATGCATCTTCGATGTAGAAACCCATATCGCTGTTGCGCCCGCCCGCATGGCGGCGTGCGGTGACGGCTCCGGTCATCGCGCTATAGGCATCTTCGTACGCCGTGCCGCTGGACCGGCGGAAATCCGCGCCCAGCCGCAGCACGTGATTGCCGCACACCGGCGGGCGCAGTTCGAACTTGCCGCCGATGCCGGTGGATGGCGTCTTGCGCTGATTGAGCACGGGCACATAGCGGGTCGAACTGATGACGATGTTGGAAAAATCGCGCCATTGGGCGAAAGCCAGCGCATCGAATTGCCAATCGCCCCGGCCGACCAGCCGCAGGCTCGCATCCTGGCCGCTGCTGGAACTGTCCGCGCCTTTGAAACGCAGGGTGCGATTGTCGTCGAACGCCATGCCGCGCGCCTGCAATTCGATATCGCCCGAAAGGGGCACCACCACGCGCGCGCTGGTGGACCAGCTATCGTAGCGCGCCCGCGCGGTCGCGGGTACACGCTGATCCTCCGGCGTGGTCTGGAAGCCTTGCCCCCGGTCCCACCGGCCGGAAATCACCGCAAACCCGCCGCCCGAAAACTGCGGCGCGAGCGTGCCCGCAAGTTCCGTCTCGCCACGCTGATCGATCATCGCGCTGCCGCTGACGAGGCCAAGCGTGGCAGCGTCGGCGCTTTCCATTTCGATTGCGCCAGCCAGCGCGCCGGAACCGAAGGAGCCGGAACCGCCGCCCCGCGTCACCGTGATCCGCCGCAACCGGTCGGGCGAAAGCGCGGACAGCGGGACATAGCCGAAGAACGGGTCCGTCATCGGCACGCCGTCCAGCAAGGCCAGCGCCCGGCTGGAGGCATTGCCTCCCAATGCGCGCAAGGTCACCCCCTGGGCCGAAGGATTGGCGGAACGGCTGTCGGACCGGCGGAATTGCTGGAACCCCGCGACATTGCCCAGCACATCTTCCACCCGGCCAGAAGGCGAAGCCTGCATCCGCTCGCGATCCAGCGTCACCGTGTCATAGGCCGGTTCCGAAGGGATATCTTCCAGCCCCCGCCCGGTGACGACGATCATCTCCTTGTCGGTGTCGGCAGGCGCATCCTCCGCCATCGCGGGCGCAAGCGGCGCCAGCAGGATCAGGGGAAACGCAGAACGCGCGATCAGGGAAACAGGATATGATGGCATGAAGGATCGATTCCGGACAACTGTGCGCCACGCGCCTAGCACAGTGTTTCCGGCTCTGGCAGCCCGTTGAAGCGGCAGGCCGGAACTGCCCGTTCCAGGCGGGATCGGCGCCGCGTTCGCCACGTTTGAACACAAGGTGCATGACCGCATCGCGCGGTTGGATTACATCTCCTCCCCCAGACATATCCGAGGACCCGCCCCATGACCGAATACCGCATCGAAAGCGACACGCTGGGCGAGGTGTCGGTTCCGGATAACGTCTATTGGGGCGCGCAGACGCAGCGCAGCCTGGAAAATTTCCCGTTCGGCACGCGTGAGCGGATGCCGATCGAGATCGTCCATGCGCTCGCCATCATCAAACGCGCGGCGGCGCAGATCAACCGCGATCACGGTCTGCCCGGCGAACTGGCCGACGCCATCGAAGCGGCGGCGGGGCAAGTGATCGCCGGACAACTGGACGATCAGTTTCCGCTGGTCATCTGGCAAACCGGCAGCGGCACGCAAAGCAACATGAACGTCAACGAAGTGATCGCCGGGCGTGCCAACGAAATCCTCACCGGCCAGCGCGGCGGAAAAAGCCCGGTGCACCCCAACGATCACGTCAACATGCACCAGTCGTCCAACGACAGTTTCCCCACCGCGCTGCATATCGCGGCGGGGGTTGCGGTGCATGGGGCCTTGCTGCCCGCCCTTGCCCGCCTGCACACCGCGCTGGACCGGAAAGCGCGGGAATGGGCCGGGATCGTCAAGATCGGCCGCACGCATTTGCAGGATGCGACACCGATCACGCTGGGGCAGGAATTTTCGGGCTACGTGGCGCAACTGGACAATTGCCGCATCCGCATCGAAACCGCCTTGCAGGACGATGTGATGGCGCTGGCACAAGGCGGCACCGCGGTCGGCACCGGGTTGAACGCCCCGAAGGACTTCGGCCCGGCCATGGCCGATGCCATCGCCCGGCTGACCCAGCTTCCTTTCCGCAGCGCGGCCAACAAGTTCGAAGCGCTCGCCTCCAACGATCCGCTGGTCAATTGTTCGGCCACGCTTGCCACGCTGGCGGTGGCGTTGAACAAGATCGCCAACGATATCCGCCTGCTAGGCAGCGGGCCGCGTTCGGGCATCGGCGAACTGGACTTGCCCGCCAACGAACCGGGCAGCTCGATCATGCCGGGCAAGGTCAATCCCACGCAGTGCGAAATGCTGACCATGGTCGCGGCACAGGTGATCGGCAATCATCAGGCGATTACCATCGGCGGGATGCAGGGCCATTTCGAACTCAACGTGTTCAAGCCGATGATCGGCGCGGCGCTGGTCCGTTCCATCGCACTGCTCGCCACCGGCATGGACAGCTTCGCCACCCGCTGCGTCGACGGGCTCGAACCCGACCGCGCGCGGATCGAGGATCTGGTGGAACGCTCGCTGATGCTCGTCACCGCGCTGGCCCCGGAAATCGGCTACGACATGGCGGCCAAGATCGCCGTCCATGCCCACAAGAACGGCCTGACCTTGCGGCAGGCCGCGCTGGAGCTGGGCCATGTGGACGAAGCCACGTTCGACCGGCTGGTCCGCCCCGAAGATATGGTTTGATCCGCCCCCTCAGACATCGACACAGCATTGCAAGCCGCAACAACAAGGCGTTAGAAGGCTTACGCAACACGCGCTCTCACAAGGCCCACGGGCCTGACGGGATGGAGAACAGCGTGCCCGCCCCTGGCTTTCCCGGCCGCAAGAAAGGTTACACCGCCGCGATGGAAGGCACGAGCCAGGTCTCCCTGCTTTACGAAGCCGTGGTTCTCATGGCGTTCGCGCTGGTCTGCGTGCTGCTGTTCCGCAGGCTCGGGCTGGGGGCGACGCTGGGTTATCTGCTGGCGGGCGCGCTCGTCGGGCCGCAGGTGCTGGGTCTGGTGGGGGATGCGCAAGGCAAGATCGACTTTGCCGAACTGGGCATCACGTTCCTTCTGTTCGTGGTCGGGCTGGAACTCAATCCGGACCGATTGTGGCGGATGAAGCAGGATATCCTCGGTCTTGGCCTGTTGCAGGTGGTCGGCTGCGGGATTGCATTGACTGGCATCGTCATCGCATTCGTGCATTTTTCGCCGGCCGCCGCGCTGGCGCTGGGCCTGCCGCTGGCGCTGTCCTCCACGGCGCAGGTCCTGCCGATGCTGCAATCGGCCGGGCGCCTGCATACGCCGTTCGGCGAACGGGCCTTCGCGATCCTGCTGTTCCAGGATCTGGCGCTGATCCCGATGATTACGATCATCGCCGCGTTGAGCCGCAACCCGGTGGATACGCAGGGGCCATCGGGCTGGCTGCTGGCGCTCTATACCGTGCTGGCGGTGGCCGGGCTGATCGCGGCGGGGCGCTTCCTGATCCGCCCGCTGTTCCGCCTGATCGGCAATCTCGGCGAACGGGAAATGTTCGTCGTCGCCTCGCTCTTCACCGTTACCGGGGCGGCGATGGTGATGGAATTGCTCGGCCTGTCCACCGCGCTTGGCGCGTTCGTTGCGGGCGTGATGCTGGCGGATTCGCCCTATCGCCACGAACTCGAAGCCGATGTGGAGCCGTTCCGTTCGATTCTGCTCGGCCTGTTCTTCCTCGCGGTCGGCATGATGCTCGATCTCACCGCGATTGCGGAACGGCCGCTGTTCGTCATTTCGATGGCCGCCGCGCTAATCGTCACCAAGACCGCGATCGTCATGGGCATCGGCATGCTGTTCAGGATGAAATGGCGCAATGCTTTCGCGCTTGGGCTGCTGCTCAGCCAGGGGGGCGAATTCGGCTTCGTCCTGTTCAGCCAGGCGAGCCATGCCTGGCTCATCACACCCGAAGCGGCCAGCCTGTTCGGCGCCATCGTCACCCTGTCGATGGCCACGACACCATTCCTGATGGCCGCCACCAAGCGTTTCCGCGAAGCGCCGGCGATCCAGCAGGAAGAGGTCCGCGAGGGGCCGCTGGACGAAGGGGCCAATGCAATCATCGTCGGCTATGGCCGTTTCGGCCAGACCGTGGCCCGCATCCTGATGGCAAGCGATATCCCCGTCACGCTGATCGACAACGATATCGAAATCATCGATATCGCCAACAAGCTGGGCGAAAAGGTCTATTTCGGCGACGGCACCCGGCTCGATCTGCTGCGCCAGGCGGGGGCCGCCAATGCCGAACTGATCCTGTTCTGCATCGATGGGCGGCAATTGACTGCCGAAACGCTGGAAGCGGTGCATGGGGCTTTCCCGGACGCCGCCCTCTATGTCCGCGCGTTCGACCGCCGCACGGTGGTCCGCCTGCGCGATGCTCCGGTCAAGCGCATGGTGCGCGAAGTGCTGGAATCCGCGGTGAAGATGGCCCGCGTCGCGCTGGAGGATCTGGACATTGGGCTGGAAGAGATCGACCGCGCCGAAGACATGTACCGCGCGCGCGACCGGGAACGGCTGAAGATCCAGATCGAAACCGGGGAAATGCTGATGCCGGCAGACCGGACAACCAAGTAAGCCGCGCAGGCGCTCCCCCGGCCCCGGACAGGGCGTATCAGGCGGGGAGCGGCCCCGAAGCTTGCGGGCTGGGGAAAGTGCGTGACTTGTCCCGGTACATGTTGCGGTCGGCGGCCTTGACCAGTTCGTCGAGCGTGGCGCCATGATCGGGGTGGACGGCATATCCGATGCTGAGCGTCATGCTGGTGCTGCGCCCGTCCGGCAGGACGATGGCCGCCGTCATGCCATCCGCCAGCCGGGCGATAATGGCCTCGACATCCTGCACGCTGGTGGGCGGGGCCAGGATGATGGCAAATTCATCGCCCCCCACGCGAAAGGCCTTGTCCGCCTGGCGAATGCACTGGCTCAGCCGTTCCGCCACGGCCTGCAGCACGACATCCCCGGCATCGTGGCCGTAATTGTCGTTCACCCGCTTGAAGCGATTGGCATCGAGATAAAGCACCGCGAAGCGCCCCTTGTCCGGCTGGCTATGCTGGATCGTCGTCTCGACCTGCCGTTCGAACGCCACCCTGTTGCCCAGCCCCGTCAGGGCGTCATGGGTCGCGGCCCATGCCAGTTCCTGATTTTGCTGCTCGATACCGGTGTACCAGCCTTGCAATTCAGCCAGCAAGGCGTTGAAATCGTGCACCAGATTATCCACTTCGGCCAGGCCGGGCGGCGGCACGCGGCGATGGAACGCCCGTTCCATGCGCACCGAGCGCGCCACTTCCGCCACATGCCGCAGCGGCTGTATCACCCGCGCCCACATGCTCCGGGCGAGAACGCCGGTCGCCACCAGCGCCACCACGAGGCAGAGCGCGACAACCGCGAGCGCGGTCAGCAGAAACCGGATGATCCCCGCGGCACTGCCGAAGACGCGGACTTGCGCAAGCGCGGCCTCCGCATCGCCGACCTGCCGCACGATCGGCTGCGGCCACAGCACGCGGCTGGCCCAGCGTTCGATCCGGTGGCGCATATCCGTGCCGGGCCGTTCCCATGACGCCAGCATGCGGCCCCGGTTGTCGACGATTTCGTAACGCTGCACCGCCCCTTCGCCCGTCGCGGGCGCCAGCTTATCGCGCAGGGAATGCCGGTCTCCCTGCATCAGCGCCGGAGTGACCGACGCGCCGACCATGCGGGCGAATACGTCCAGAGTCCGGTCTATGTCGCTCCGCATCACCAATACCGCGCTCGCCAGCAGGATGGCGCAAGTCAGCATTACGGTGCTGAGCAAAAGAATACGATAGGTACGCGACAACGCTTGCCGGAAATTGGGTGCTGCCTCAGTCTGTGCGGACATAGGCAATCACTCCCCCCTGCGCAGGGCCGGGGAGGACGGACATGTCTGCCCGAAAAGCGGGCCATGCCAATTGTTCCGGGTTCGCCCGGTCGTCATTGTCTGCATGCCTCCTGACAACGCCACATCTGCGGCGCTGAAACCTCCCGAATATTAAGCTCAGTAGCTAACGAGACGAATATGAATACCGTCCCCCCACAACAGGGCCGCCATAACCCATTGGCGCCCCCACCCCTTGCTCTTCCTCATCTTTGAGCATGGGAGGCCAGCATAACACGGCGCCCCCCGACATAGGAGTCTTCTCCGTTTCATTTCCGCCCGGATAAGCGATAACTTGACAACATTTAACAGAAACGCCCGCCAGTTTTGCGCAACCGGCGGGCGTTTCCCTATTTCGATCGGCAATCGGGGAAAACGGCGGCACCCCCACCAACAGGAACGCCGCGGCCTTTTGGACCGGATCAGAAGCGCGTCTTGACCGTCGCCCCCCATGTACGCGGATCGCCCGGCAGGCCGACGATCAGCCCGGTGTTGCCGGGTCCGACCATCAACTGTTCGAAATAGTTCTGGTCGAACGCATTGCGCACCCAGCCGAAGATATCGAACCCGCTTTCGGTGCGGAAACCGACGCGGAAGTTCGACAGCGAATAGCCATCGATCCAGGTGTAGGCCGAAGGGGTCGGGTTGGAGGAGAAGTCAGAGCGGTAGCTGCCATCGTACCCGAGATAAACCTGCCCTTCCTGCCCCAGGAGAGTGACCGGCACATTGCCTTCCGCCCCGAAGGAGAACGACCATTTGGACACGCCCGGCAGACGTTGGCCCGAAATATCGCAGTTTGCCGGGCTGTTGCTGCCGCCCGAAAGCTCCGGCGGGCACGGTGCATCGACGAACTTGCGGTACGTCGCATCGGTATAAGCGCCGTTGGCATAGAGGTTGAACCGCTCGCTCGGGCGGAGGGAGAAGTCCGCTTCCACCCCTTGCGTGCGCACTTCGCCCGCATTGGCCAGATACCCGCGCAGCACGCCATATTGGCCGTTGGTGACATTGGCCTGATAGTTCCTGATGTCGGTGCGGAAGGCAGAGAGGTTGAGCACGCCCTTGCGGTCGAAGAATTCCGTCTTGATCCCCACTTCATAGTGGTTGACCGATTCCGGCTTCACCGTGCCGGCGGCCAGAATGGGATTGCCCGCGCTGTCGCTCGGCACGCCGTTCTGGTTGATCCCGCCCGATTTGAAGGTCTTGGCGTAAGTGGCGTAGAGCATGATCCCGGGCGCCGCCCGATAGCTGACCGTCAGATCGTAACTGAAATTCCAGTCGCTGAAGGACGGTTCCACCAATTGCGGGGCGAACACGCTGAGCTGCTGCACCTTGCGCGGATCGGTATCGCCGTTGAGCACGGGATTGCCCTGCCCGTCGAACACGGTGCGGTTATAGTACCCCTTCTTCTTGTCGTAATTCAGCCGCACACCGGGCTGGATCGTCAGCGCATCGGTCACTTTCCAGCTCAATTGCCCGAACAGGGCAAGGCTGGTGTTGGTGAGCCACTGATCGTTGTAGGCCACCAGCCCATCGAGCACGGTGGGATCGCAAGCCAGGCTGTTGGCGGGCGCGCAGCCGGACGATCCGACTGGCACATTGCCCGGATTGAGCGTCCAGCGGCTCGACGCGGCGCCGTGCTCTTCGGTCCCCTGGGTCTTGATCTTCTGGTAGAAAGCGAAAGCACCCACCACGAAATCGATCTTCCGCCCTGAATAGTTATAGCGCAGCTCCTGCGTGTACTGGTTCTGCTGCGACGGGTTCTGCGATTTGGTGACAATCGGCAGGCCGGTGAAATCGCGGTCGTTCTCCGGTTTCCAGTCCCAGAACCGCCATGCGGTGATAGAGGTCAGCGTGCCCGGCCCCAGATCCCATTTCACTCGCAGCGCAGCGCCGCCAATCTTGTTGCCCGCGTTGAGATTGGCATCGAGATCGGTCAGCCGGTCGAACGGGTTGGTGCTGACCGGGGTATAGCCCAGCGCAGCGGCCAGGGCCGCGAACTGGCGGTTGAGCGGGCGCTGCGTCGCCCCTGTGCGGACATAGACCGAACCGCAGCATTCCGCGTCCTGCCTGCTGTAATCGCCGGACAGGGTTACGCTCAGATTGTCGGCCGGCTGCCACAACAATTGCCCGCGCAGGCCAAGATTGTCCTGACTTTGAATCCACTTGTCGGTGGTGACATTGTAGAGCGTGCCCCGGCGGCTGGTGGCGGAAACCGCGATCCGCGCGGCGAGGTTGTCCGTCAGCGGGCCGGATACGGCGGCCTTGGCCTGCTTGAAATTGAGATTCCCCACACTGACTTCGGCCTTGCCTTCGAAATCGAAAGTCGGCTGATTGGTGGTGATGTTGATCGCGCCCGCCGTGGTGTTCTTGCCGTACAGCGTACCTTGCGGGCCGCGCAGCACTTCGATCCGTGCTACGTCGAGGAAATCGAACGTGGCCGAGGCGACACGCGAATAATAAACGTCGTCGACGTAGATGCCGACCCCCTGCTCGATCCCATCGTTGGTGAGGCCGAACGGCGCGCCGATCCCGCGAATGTTGACCGCCGTGTTACGCGGGTTGGAAGAGTAATATTGCAGCGTCGGCGTCAACTGCTGCAACCGCCCGACATTGAAGCTGCCGGTGTTGTCGATATGCTCACCGCCGACCACGGAAATGGCGATCGGCACTTCCTGCGCGGTTTCCTGACGGCGCCGCGCCGTGACGAGGATC
>CAYXMY010000014.1:0-38039 GCA_964466155.1 uncultured Caenibius sp.
ACGGCTTCCTTCTCCACCGAGGGGAGAAGATGTCGAAATCGCTCGGTAACGTGGTCGACCGCTGGAACTGGCGGAACGCTTCGGTGTGGACCAGTTGCGCTATTTCCTGCTGCGCGAAGTCAGCTTCGGACAGGATGGCAGTTATTCGGCTGAAGCCATTGTAACCCGCTGCAATGCGGAACTGGCCAACAGCTTCGGCAATCTCGCCCAACGGGTGCTGAGCTTCATCGCCAAGAACTGCGACGGCGGCTTTACCGCCAGCGCCCCTGTGGAACCCGCAGACAGCGCGCTCCGGGAAAAGGTGCGCAAGGCATGCGCCGAAGAATTGCCGAACGCATTCGAACGGCTGGCGTTGTCCGTTGGGCTTGAGGCATGGATTCAAGCGGTCTTCGCTTGCAACGCCTACATCGATGAGCAGGCCCCCTGGGCCTTGCGCAAGACCGATCCCGAACGCATGCAGCGCGTCTTGGCAACGCTATGCGGTTGCATCCGCGATTTGGCCATCGCCGTATCGCCCGTTACACCGGCGGCAGCGGCAAAAATCCTGGATGCCCTGTGCATTGCACAAGACGAACGCAACCTGGCCGCGCTCGCCCAGGACCCGGCGCTGAGCGCAATTCGCGTCGACAATCCGACCCCGGCATTCCCACGCCTTGAAATGCCTCAGGAAGGCGATCCGGCCTGATGCTGATCGATTCCCACTGCCACCTTGAATATGAAGGCCTGGTCGAAGATCGCGCGGGCGTTCTGGTCCGCGCGCGCGCAGCAGGGGTACGGGGTTTTCTCAACATCTCCACCCGTCACAGCGAATGGGATCGGGTGATCGGAACGGCCGACAGCGAAGCAGATGTCTGGGCCAGTGTGGGCATCCATCCGCATGAAGCCGATGCTCATGCCGATCTCGGCGCCGCGATCCTTTTGGAAGCGGCCGCCAGACCCAAGGTAATCGGGATCGGGGAAACCGGGCTCGATTATTATTACGACAAATCGGATCGACAGGTGCAGCAGGCGCTATTCCGCACGCATATAGCCGTTGCGCGGGAAACCGGCCTGCCGTTGATCGTTCACACCCGCGATGCGGAGGAAGATACCGCCGCTATCATCGCCTCGGAAATGGAGAAGGGGGCCTTTCCCGCGCTGATCCACTGCTTCACAGCATCCGCGGATTTTGCGCGTAAAATGCTCGAACTCGGGCTGACGATTTCCTTATCCGGCATCGTAACTTTCAAGAATGCCAAAGACTTGCAAGACGTAGCAAAGGAATTGCCTGAAGATCGCTTGCTGGTTGAAACGGACGCGCCCTTTCTTGCCCCGGTCCCGCATCGTGGACGCACCTGCGAACCGGCTTTCGTCGCCGATACGACAGCTTTCGTGGCCCAGTTACGCGGAATTGCCCCGGAACGGCTGCACGAGGTAACCACGCAAAACTTTCATGCTTTGTTCCAGAAAGCAAAGCTGTGAAATTGATCATGCTCGGTTCCGGCACCTCGGCGGGTGTGCCAAGGGTCGGCAACGATTGGGGGGCCTGCGATCCTCAGGAACCTCGCAATCGCCGCAGCCGTGTATCCATAATCGTCGAAGGCGATGACGGTTCGAGGCTGCTGGTCGATACATCGACCGATCTGCGCCAGCAGTTGCTGCAAAACGATATCGACCGGATCGATGCGGTATTCTGGACGCACGATCATGCCGACCACTGCCATGGTATCGACGATCTACGGGCTATCCGATACAATCGCAGCGGCCCGTTGCCAGGCTTCGCTTCGGAAGAGACGGTCCGCCGGTTGCGTCAACGCTTCGGCTATATCTTCTCCGGTCAATACGGCTATCCAACAATCGTGTCCATCGACACGCTGGACCGTTTGAAGATGTTCGCCGGCATGCGCATCGACACTTGCCAGATGCCGCACGGACCGATTGCAAGCACAGCTTTCCGCTTCGATCAGGGTGGCACGTCCATCGGCTATGCCACGGATTTCAGTGAAATTACCGATGACATGGTCGACATGTTCGATGGTCTTGGCATCCTCGTAGTCGATTGCCTGCGTCGCGAACCGCATCCGACACATGCGCATCTCGGAATGGCTTTGGAACTGGGCAACCGTTGCGGCGTGCGGACGATTGTGCTGACACATCTCGATAAGAGCCTGGATTACAAAACCTTGTCGAACGAAGTTCCGGACAATGTTCTGGTTGGCTATGATGGACTGGTGCTGACGGCATGACCAGCTACGCATGGCTATCAATTGTTCTGGTCATGCTCGCGCTGATCCTGCCAGTTTCCTCACTCATGAGGCGGAACCTGCCGCTGCGTTCCTGGCTGACCACGGCTCTTGCCTGGGTGGCGATTTTCGCGGTGGCAGTCCTCGTGATAGGGTGGCTGATTTCACGAAGCCCTTATTTAACATAATATATATTATCATTCTATATGACCAAACCCATTGACCGTCTGCTCCGCATCATGGCCCGGCTCCGCGATCCGCATACCGGTTGCGATTGGGATCGAGCACAAACCTTTGCCACCATCGCGCCTTACACGATTGAGGAAGCTTACGAGGTCGCCGATGCCATCGCGCGCGCGGACATGGCCGATCTCAAGGAAGAACTTGGCGATCTTCTGCTGCAGGTGGTGTTTCATTCCCGCATGGCCGAGGAAGCTGGCGATTTCGATTTCGATACCGTCGCCAATGCCATATCCGACAAGATGGAAGCACGGCATCCGCATATTTTCGGTACGGCTAATGTCGGCGATGCCGACCGGGAAAAACGCTGGGAAACGCTGAAAGCGCAGGAACGCGCGGCCAAAGGTGCAAAGAGCGCGATGGACGGCGTGGCGTTTGCCTTGCCTGCGTTGCTCCGCGCGGAAAAGTTGCAGAAACGCGCTGCCCGGGAAGGCTTCGATTGGCCCGACACGCGCGGCCCTGCCGAAAAGCTTGCCGAGGAAGCGCGTGAATTGGATGAGGCGGCACCTGCCGAGCGCCTCGAAGAAGCGGGCGATCTGCTCTTTTCAGCCGTGAACCTTGTGCGTGCCTATGGCATCGCACCTGAGGACGCCCTGCGTTCCGCCAATGCGAAGTTCGAGCGCCGCTATCGCGCGATGGAGGCGCTTGCAGAAGGCACTCTGAAAGGGCTTTCGCTCGATCAGCAGGAAGAGCTGTGGCAAGCGGTCAAGCGCTTAGAGCGCGGCAAAACGTCCTAACTCTCTCTGCGTCAACCGCACATCGAGCCGCCATTGCGGGCCTTCCGGCCCTTCTCCCGCGTCTTCTTCCACCAGCACATCGCCATGCGCATGGAGCCAGGCAATTCGCTGTCCGTCATGGGCCGGGATTATGAAGCTATGCACCTGGGCGCCATCGGTCAGCAATTCATCAATTCGGGAGAGAAGGTGTTCGACACCTTCCCCCGTCTCAGCCGATAGCGGAACGATCGTATCGTCATCGGCTGCCACCGCACCCAATTCCACCTTCCGATCTTCATTCAGCAGATCCCACTTGTTCCAGGCTTCGATGATGGGAATCGACGAGAGCCCCCCTTCTCCATCGATCACTCCCAGATCGGAAAGAATGTCCAGAACCTGCCGTTTCTGTGCGCTGCTGGCCGGGTTGGCGATATCCCGCACATGCACGATGACATCCGCCCCGGTCACTTCTTCCAGCGTTGCACGGAAGGCTGCGACCAGTTGCGTCGGCAGGTCGGAAATAAACCCCACCGTGTCTGAAAGAATGGCTTTTTCAACCCCGGGTAACCGGATTGCCCGCATGGTGGGATCGAGCGTGGCGAACAGCAGATTTTCCGCCATTACACCTGCCCCGGTCAACCGATTGAAAAGGGTGGATTTCCCGGCATTCGTATAACCGACCAGAGCGATGACAGGCCATGGCGCCTTGCCGCGCCGTTCACGATGCAATCCGCGTGTGCGGCGCACTTGATCGAGTTCCCGGCGCAGGCGCCCCATACGGGCGCGGATCATTCGCCGATCGGCTTCGATCTGCGTTTCCCCGGGGCCACCGAGGAAGCCGAATCCGCCGCGTTGCCGCTCCAGGTGCGTCCAGCTACGCACGAGTCGGCTCTGTTGATAATCGAGATGCGCCAGTTCGACTTGCAAGCGCCCTTCGGCCGTGGCTGCCCGCTCACCGAAGATCTCCAGAATCAGGCCAGTCCGGTCGATGACCTTGCGTTTCAGCCGCTGTTCCAGATTGCGCTGTTGAATGGCGGAGAGAGCGCCATCGACGATAACGAGTTCGGCTTCATTCTGCAGACAGGCGGTTTCGATCCGTTCGATCTGTCCTTCGCCGAATAAAGTGCCGGGACGAACTTCGCGGACGGGTATGACAAAACTTTCCGCAACCAGGATGCCGATGGCAAGCGCAAGATTACACGCCTCTTCCATGCGCGATTCAGGGTCGACGCTATAAGCCCTGCCCCTGATATCCGGGCACACGACAAGGGCACGCGCGCCGCGCGTGACCTCGCCCGCAAGATCATCTGTGAAGCTCAGCCGTTTGAATCCTCGTCAGAATCGCCTGTCAGATCGACATGCGTCGCCGGCTGAATGGTCGATACGGCATGCTTGTAGGCCAGTTGCACGTATCCTTCACGTTCGAGCAACATGCAGAACAAATCGAAGGCGGCAATTCGCCCTTGCAACATAACGCCGTTCACCAGGAACATCGTCACCTGAACATTGGCATCGCGCACGCTAGTCAGGAACACATCCTGTAGCAGGCGCTGCTTGCGGCTGCCTTCACCGATAGCACCGAATTGCCCGGCATCGAGCGGGTGGCTGGGCATGATCGTCGAAATCGCGTGCTTGTACACAAGCTGGGACTGACCATCGCGCCGCAGAAGAATCGAAAAATTGTCGAACCAGGTCACAATGCCCTGCAACTTCACGCCTTTGACCAAGAACATGGTCACCGGCGTCTTGTTCTTGCGCAACAAGTTGAGGAACGCGTCCTGAAGGTTCTGCCCCTTGATCGCGGACGATGCCGGAGCGGGTGCGGGCGCCGCCTCTTCTTCCGGGGTGGGCTTGGACCGGGGGCGAGCGGACAGTGTGCGGCCTGTGGCCATGTCTCTATCTCCTGTTGTTGGCGGCCATCTGACGACGAACCGCATTCTGGCAGCCATACATGCTCAAATACGAGCGGATGATGACAACCGGTGGGGGGAACGCATATGATATTGCTTTTGTTGCACTGCGCAAAGCAAATTTTGATTGCAGGCCAAGAAAGGCTTTTCCTCTCGCCCCTACTCCTCGCGGTGATCCGATAAGCCAAGCAACTTCAGCTTACGATGCAAAGCGGATCGCTCCATCCCGATGAATGCCGCCGTTTTCGAGATATTTCCGGAAAATCGGCGGATTTGCACCCGCAGATATTCGCGCTCGAAACTTTCCCGCGCTTCCCGCAAGGGTACGCCCATCAAGGTGCCCACCCCCGCATCTCCCTCATCACCGCGGCCGGTGATCTCTGGCGGCAGCATATCAACATCGATCTGCTGCAGCCGTTCGAGCGGGGCGAGAATAACCGTACGCTCCACCACATTGCGCAACTGGCGAACGTTTCCAGGCCAATCATAAGCCTGCAAGGCAGCCAGTGCCTCGTCCCCAATACACGGCGGGGGGGCCCCCTGCTCGCTGGCGTAGCGAGCGAAGAAATGATCGGCGAGCGCCGGAATGTCTTCCCTTCGTTGCACCAGAGGCGGAATCGCCACCGGCACGACATTCAACCGATAGAACAGGTCTTCGCGAAACCGCTTTTCCTCAATCGCGGTTTCCAAATCGCCGGAGGTCGACGAGACGACACGAACATCCACGCCAATTTCGCGATTACCCCCTACGCGGACGAAGCTCTGATCGGTCAGCACACGCAAGATCCGCGCTTGCGTCGACAGCGGCATATCCGCCACTTCGTCGAGATAGAGCGTGCCGCCATCGGCCATTTCAAGCAGCCCGGCGCGAATCAGCTTGCCGTCCGCTTCTTCCCCGAACAGTTCCTGTTCGAAGCGCTCGGGCGTGATCCGCGCCGAATTGACGGTGACAAAGGTCTTATCGGCACGAGGGCTCCATCCATGGAGCAAACGGGCGGCCACCTCCTTGCCCGCCCCTGCGGGGCCGCTGATCAGAACCCGGCTGCCGGTATTGGCGACACGTTTCAGAGTTGCTCGTACATGATTGATAAGGCTACTGTTTCCGGTAAATTCCTCAGCAGTCAGAAAGCCTTCGCGCAAGCGTGCGTTTTCTCGCCGCAAGCGGTCCGTTTCAGTCGCACGCGCAACAAGCAGCAATAACCGCTCTGTTTCAAAAGGTTTTTCAATGAAGTCAACCGCGCCACGGCTGACGGCGGACACCGCTGTATCGATGTTGCCGTGGCCGGAGAAAATTATCACCGGCAGGTCCGGTTCGCGTTGTTTGATAGCGTCGAGAACTTCCAGCCCGTCCATCGGGCTGCCGTGCAACCAGACATCCAGCAACACCAGACTGGGGCGCCGTTCGTCGATTGCCGCCAGAGCGGACGTGCTGTCAGCCGCCGTGCGGCATTCGTAACCTTCGTCACTCAACACGCCTGCGACAAGTTCGCGAATATCGCGTTCGTCATCGACAATCAGTATGTCGAGAGCCATTGGCCATGCTCCTCTTCAGGTGATGCAATTTGCTTCATATGGCCACCTCGTGGCTGGCCAGCGGATCGCGCGCCCATTTCAGGCAGACACATGCCCCGCCCCCTGAATTGGAGGAAAAATTCATTTCCCCACCATGCTCCTCAACGATCTTGTTGACGATGGCCAGGCCCAGGCCCGTGCCCTTTTCCCGCGTGGTCATATACGGCTCCACAATCCGTTCGCGTTCTTTCGGCAAACCGATGCCATTATCGCAAATGCTGACCGAGAAATGCTCCCTGCCCCCCTGCGCGCGCACGGCGATCCGGCCGCGATAATCGACGTCAGCCTCTTTGCGCCGCGCCTCAATCGCTTCCAGGGCATTCTTGAGCACATTCGTCATCGCCTGACCGAACTGATGCCGGTCGCAAGCAATGGTGGGCGGAAGGTCGTCGTCCATTTCAAAAACGTAGTCGATTTCCGGATGCGCCACTTCCTGCAGGAACAAGGACTGGCGCACCAGATCGACGGCATTTTCTGCACGAAACACAGGTTTGGGCAAGCGCGCGAACGACGAAAACTCGTCAACCATCTTCCGAAGATCGCCGACCTGGCGGATGATGGTGCTGGTCAATTCGTCGAACAGTTCCCGGTCATTTTCGATCTGGCGGCCATAACGGCGGCTGAGCCGCTCCGTCGCAAGCTGAATAGGCGTCAGCGGATTCTTGATCTCGTGCGCGATCCGGCGCGCGACGTCAGACCAGGCCGCCTGGCGTTGATCGACCAATTGGCGCGTAATATCTTCAAACGTGATGACAATACCACCGAGAGCCGGGGCAATCTTGGCGGCAAGCGTCAGCAGTTCGCTATCCCTGCCATATTGCACCAGTCCGCTGGTGAGCCCGGCTTCGCGCATGGCGGCAAGCGGCGGCGCGACTTCGGCCAGATCCCGCCCCACCGGCGAAGGACCGTCTGGATCGAGCAGAATCTTCTGGGCGGAGCCGTTCATCAGTTGAACCTTGCCTTCCCGATCCACCGAAACGATCCCGGCCGTAATCGATTCGAGCACCGCTTCGGTAAAGGCCCGGCGTTCATCGAGTTGGCGATTGGCGGATACCAGCGCCTGCGTCTGCTGCTCCAATTGCGCGGTCATACGGTTGAACGCCCGATTGAGCAGGCCGATCTCGTCCGCTCCGGTGCGCCCTTCCACGCGCACGGAGAAGTTCCCTGCCCCAACCCGCCGCGCAGCCCCCACCAGATCGGTCAACGGCTGCACCTGGCGATCAGCGAACCGCAGGGCGAACCAGATGGCGAGACCGACCAGCGCGAGCGAAACGAAAAACAACGCAAGATTGAACCGCCATTGCAGGCTGCGCGCCTTGCTGGTCAGCACATCGTAGGACTGCCGGACACTTTGCGCGCGTTTCCATTGGCTGAGCGCGAGGGCATCGGAGCTACGGGCCGCATAAAGATAGAGCCCGGTTGTCCGGTCGATGGCGGTGAACGCGGAAATGCGTTCCGCATTCGCCTCTACCACAACCTGTTCACCCGCATCGATGCGTTGCAGGGCATCCTTTTCCACCAATTCCGCATGATCGCTCTGATCGGGATCGATAATGGCGGCAATGGTCAGCTTTCCATCCGGGCCTTTTTGCAGAATGGCGGATTCATTGAGTTTCCGGCTCACTACCTGATAGGAATATCCCTCGGCAAAGACCGGGCTGACAATGGAAGTCTGGTTAAGGTAGGAGCGTAGATCGCTTGCCATGGTCAGCGTTTCGCTACCGACATCGCGCAGGTTCTGCTCATAATAACCGCGCGCCAAGCGATTGGCGTTTTCCAGCATCCCGCGCGAACTGTCGGAAAACCAGAATTCGATACCGGACTGGAACAGGATCGCGGCGAAGATCGCCACGAGCAGCGTCGGAATGGCCGCAATCAGGGAAAAGAACGCCACCAGACGCACGTGGAGACGCGCGGTGCTGCCCGCTGCCCGTTTGATTGCCCGCCTGCGCCCTATCAGCACCAGCAGGCCCATGGCGGGAAGCAGCGTCCCGATCAGCAGGGTGGCCAGTTGCCCCGATGGCACCAGCCCGCCTTTTGCAGGGGCGGAGGAAAAAGCAAACCAACTGGTGGCGACCATCGCCACCAGCGCAACTGCGCACAAAGCTTCAAGCAGCCGAAAAAGACTGGCGCGGCGAGACGCAGCCAGAACCTTACGCCACCAGGTGGGCCTTTTGCGTTTGGTCGAGTTAGGCCTAGTCGCCATACGTTGCCGATTTACAACAGGGATGTTGCGAAGACGCAAGGGCTTTCAAACGAAATTGCCCAGATTTGCGCCGAGATCATGTGCGAGCGGTGAAATGTTCGGGATCGATTGCCAGTTCCCCGAGCCTCTTGCGCAGAGTATTCCGGTTAATGCCCAGCAATTGTGCAGCCTTGAGCTGATTGCCGCCTGTTGCCGCCAAAGCATATTCGAACAACGGCTTTTCGAAAGCGGCCAGTGCGCTGTGATACAAAGTACCCGCCGGCGGCACCGCTTCCCCCAACCAGCTATCGAGCGCGGCCTCGAAGTTTATCGTCCGGCCAGCTTGCGGCTGCCCCTGCATCTCATCGAGAAAGGCTGAAACGCTTCCGGCATCGATGGCATCTTCACGTGCCAGCAAGGCCATGCGGTAGATGAAGTTGCGCAGTTCCCGTACATTGCCACGCCAGGGCTGGCGTTCCAGCAGATCAACGGCATCTTTTTCCAGCGTGTGCCGCGGCAATCCCTCCCTGTGCGCAAGGGCAAGAAAGTGGCGCGACAAGGCGCCGATATCGTCCGCCCGTTCCCGCAAAGGCGGCATCCGGATCGGCACCACATTCAGGCGGTAATACAAGTCTTCGCGAAAGCGCCCTTCGGCAATCAGCGGACGCAGATCGCGGTGCGTGGCGGCAACGATCCGCACGTCGATGGCGATCTCTTCCTGCCCGCCCACACGCCGGATGCGCCCCGATTGTAATGCGCGAAGCAGGCGGGTTTGCGCCTCCAGCGGCATGTCGCCAATTTCATCGAGAAACAGCGTGCCGCCGCTGGCCTGCTCGAACTTGCCGATATTGCGCGCGACAGCACCGGTGAAGGCCCCTTTTTCGTGGCCGAACAGTTCGCTTTCGATCAGTTCACCGGGAATTGCCGCGGTGTTGACCGCAACGAACGGCCCTTTCCTGCGCGCACCGAGTTCATGGATCGCTTCGGCAACCAATTCCTTGCCCGTGCCCGACTCCCCCAGGATGAGCACCGTCAGATCGTTGTTCAGGACGCGGGTGATCATGCGATAGACCCCCTGCATGGCCTGACTGCGCCCGACCAGCGGCAAGCCCCCCACATCCGGCCCCTCGCCCATGTCGGCGGGCGCACGAACCTCCACCGCCTGCCTCACGGCCCGAACCAGTTCATCGAGATCGAATGGCTTGGGAAAATACTCGAACGCCCCATTATCCGTCGCCCGGACGGCGGTATCGAGCGTGTTTTGCGCGGAGAGAATGATAATCGGCAAACCGGGATGGTTCGCACGCACGGCGGCGAGGCTTTCTATCCCATCGCCATCGTCCAGCACCACATCGGTCAACAACGCGCCGTAAGTTTCGGCGGCAAGCAATTGATCCCTCTTGGCAATCGATTCGCAATGATCGACAGCCAAACCCTCCGCCTCAAGTGCAGCCTTGATGACGATCGCAATCGAAAGATCGTCTTCGACCAGCAGGATACGGTGATTCATACGCCTTGCTGTCCTTTGGTGGTTTTAGCGACGGGAAGATGGATATTGAAATGGGTCCAACCTTCCGCCTCATCCCGCTCGTGCGTGATCCGCCCGTTCATATCCCGCACCAGCTTTTTAACCAGCGCCAGCCCCAAACCCTGTCCGTGCTTCTTGCCGGTGACGAAGGGTTCGAAAATATGATCGCGCAAAGCGGGATCGATGCCCGGTCCGTTGTCGCTCACTCTCACCTGAATGGGCAATCGAATGGGCTTGCCCAGGCGGATAGCGTTCATGACGAAACCGCTGACGAAACGGGTACGAACAACCACTTTGGGATTTGCCGCCCCTTTGCAAGCATCGCGTGCGTTGGAAATGAGGTTGATCAAAACCTGCACCAGACTATCCGCATTGCCCAGCACAAGCGGGAGCGAAGGATCGAATTCTTCGACGATTTGCGCTTCGTCCGGCGCGGCCGCATCGATAACGCTGCAGGCCCGGCGGATCACTTCATGCAGATTGCATGCGGCAACCGGTTCCGCCTGCTCCCTACCCAACGACTGCATCCGATCGAGCAGCTTGGCAATCCGGTCCACTTCATCGGTAATCAGGCCCGTCAGCGAACGATCTTTCTCCTCCAATTCGCGGGCGAGCAGTTGTGCCGCTCCGCGAATAGCCGCCAAAGGGTTCTTGATTTCATGCGCCAGAATGGCCGGCGCCCTGACGCCTTGATCCACATCGTCTTCCAGCCCTCCGGAATTGCTCGCCTCACGCAAGGTCAGCAACTGCCACCCGGCATATCCGGCTACCGGAGAAAGCATCAGATCGACGCGTCTATCAGGTTCATCGCGCAGCGCCATGCTGACCGCATGGGCCGAAATCTGCGCATCGCCGCGCGCCAGCCAATCGTTAAGCCGCAATTCGTCGAAACGGATGAACCGGTCCAGCCCCTTACCCTTCAGCCTGTTCATCCCGACGCCAAGGAACTGTTCCGCCGCAGGGTTGGCGTCGGCAATGCATAGATTGGGATCGAGAAGCAAAACCGCCAATCCAAGGCTGGCGAGTTGGCTGGAAGCGGAAGGCTGCTCCGTCACGCAGCCTTCCGTTGCAGAAGCGGGCCATAGAATTCGGCCAGTTCCGTCATGACCTGCTGCGGATCGTCGATAAAATTGACCCGGTTGCGAAACTCTGCCGAACCGTGGAGACCCTTGGTGTACCAGCCCAGATGCTTGCGGGCGATCTTCACCCCAACATCTTCGCCATAAAGGTCCAGCATCCCGAGATAATGTTCCAGGATGACGGCGTATTGTTCGTCGATATCGGGTTCGGGCAAAGCGATCCCCGAACGAATCCAATGCATCACCTGCCCCAGCAGCCACGGCTTGCCGTAAGCCCCGCGGCCGATCATGACCCCGTCCGCTCCGCTCTGTTCCATGGCGGTGGCAACGTCTTCGATTCCGCAAATATCGCCATTCGCGATCACCGGGATGGACACCGCTTCCTTGACGTTGCGGATGAAGGCCCAATCGGCCTGCCCCTTATACATCTGATTGCGGGTCCGGCCGTGCACCGTCACCATTTTGGCGCCGAGATCTTCGGCAATGCGGGCCAGTTCAGGGGCATTGAGCGCGTTGTGATCCCATCCCATGCGCATCTTCACGGTGACGGGTACGGAAACGGCTTTCACCGTCGCTTCGATCAAACTGGCGGCCAATTTCAGATCGCGCATGAGCGCGCTGCCCGCATCGCCATTGACCACCTTCTTGACCGGGCAGCCCATATTGATGTCGATGATCGCCGCACCGCGATCTTCGTTAAGTTTGGCGGCTTCACCCATTTCATAGGGCGTGCAACCGACAAGTTGCATGGACACAGGCTCTTCGATGGCGTCCCACGCCGCCTTTTGCAAGGATTGGCGCGTTTCCCGGATCGCCGCCGGGCTGGCAATCATCTCCGTCACATTGAGACCGGAGCCGAAGCGGCGCACCAGCTTGCGGAACGGCAAATCCGTCACACCGGTCATCGGTGCCAGGATAACCGGACAATCGATCATGACCGGGCCGACCTGTATCGGCTTCATGACGGGCGGGATCGGAATAGCGCTCATGCTTGGGGCCTGTGCCTAAAAAACGGGCACGCGCATACTGGATTGCGGTCCACCCTGCAAGCAGCTAGGCGCGCGGGGCAATGAACACGCTCCCGCCCGCCTCTGTTTCCTCTCCCTCTTATGCAGCCGTAATCGTGGCAGCGGGCAAGGGATTGCGCGCGGGTGGCGCCATACCCAAGCAATTTGCAAGCTGGCGCGGAAAGCCTCTTCTGCGCCATTCTGCGGAAGCATTCGCGGCGGCCGGCGCCCATCCCATCGTCGTGGCCGTTCCAGCGGGCACCCAAGCGCTGGCCCATGATGCGCTGGCCGGTATTGCGGGTATCGAACTGGTCGTTGGCGGCGATACCCGGCAGGCATCGGTCAGGGCCGCGCTCGAACATCTGGCACAGGAAAATCCCCGGTATGTCCTGATTCACGATGCCGCCCGGCCTGTCATGGTTTCCGCAGTGATCGAGCGGCTTTTGAAGGCGCTCAGCGATGCTCCCGGAGCGATCCCCGTGCTGCCAGTGGTCGACAGCCTCGCGGTCGAGCGCGACGGCCTGATGGCAGGTAGCGCCAGACGCGAAGAACTGCGCCGCGTGCAGACGCCCCAAGGCTTCCGTTTTGCCGATATTCTCGCCGCCCACCGCTCATGGCAAGGCGCCCCCGATGCAGGCGACGATGCGCAAGTCGCCCATGCCGCCAATCTCGCGGTTGCCTTGGTCGAAGGCGATGAAGCCATGCGCAAAATCACCTTCGCGGAGGATTTCATGGAAGATGCGCCCCCGGTTCGTGTGGGAACAGGCTACGATGTCCACCAGCTCGCCGCTGGCGAGGAACTGTGGCTGTGCGGGGTCAGGATCGATCATTCGGCAGGACTTGCCGGGCATAGCGATGCCGATGTGGCGATCCATGCGCTGGTCGATGCCCTGCTCGGTGCTGCGGCGGCAGGCGATATTGGACAACACTTCCCGCCCAGCGATCCGCAATGGCGAGGGGCCAGCTCCAGCCTGTTCCTCCAGCATGCTGTCGCGGTGATAGGCCAGGCCGGTTATCGTGTGGGCAATGTCGATGTCACAATCATCTGCGAAGCCCCCAAGGTCGGTCCACATCGAGACGACATGCGGGCGCGCCTTGCGGAACTGATGGGCGTTGACATCGGTTGTGTTAGTGTCAAGGCGACAACAACCGAAGGTCTCGGTTTCACGGGCCGGCGGGAAGGTATTGCCGCGCAGGCGGCAGCTACCTTGATCAAGGCCAGTTAAAAGGAATTGCGATTACCATGGCTGCCACGGGCCTTCTCCCCGACGAAATCGAAGCACTCGCCAAGCGTGTCATCGACGAAAACACGAAAGCGGGGCGCAAAGTGGCGGTGGCTGAAAGTTGCACCGGCGGGCTGGTGGCTGCGGCGCTGACCGAAATCACCGGCAGTTCCGCCGTTCTGGATCGGGGTTTCGTGACCTACTCGAACCAGGCCAAAATGGAAATGCTGGGCGTTCCCCAGGACATTATCGATACGTTCGGTGCCGTTTCGGTGGCCTGTGTCTGGGCTATGGCCCAAGGCGCTCTCGCCAAGAGCGGTGCCGACGTCGCCGTCGCGATCAGCGGAGTGGCAGGTCCAGGGGGCGGAAGCGAGCATAAGCCCGTCGGTACGGTCGTCTTCGCGCAAGCCAAGCGCGGAGAGGAAGATGCCGAACCTCTGGCGGAAATGCGCAAACTGGATGGCAGCAGCCGCGCCGAAGTTCGCCGTCAGGCCACTCTTGTGGCGCTGGAATTACTGCTGCCGTAAAGGTCTTGCGCCCGGGCTTCGAAGGCAGCCACCATCTTATGGAATGCCTTTTCAAAATATTGCCCGGCCAGCTTCTCGAACATTTTGCTCTTGAAGCTGAAGTTCACATGAAAATCGACGTCGCACGCGGTGTCGCTCACCGGGATGAACAGCCAGCGATTGTGCAGATCTTTCAGCGGCCCATCCACATAATGGACCATGATTTCGCGAGGGCGTTCCTTCGTCACGCGTGACGTGAACTTTTCACGGAGTGCCTTGAAGCCGACCAGCATATCGGCGACCATTTCCGTATCGCTGTCGGAACGGACGCGCGTGGCCATTACCCACGGCAGAAACTCCCCATAGCGCCCGACATCCGCCACCAGATCGAACATCTGCGCCGCACTATAGGGCATGCGGCGAATTTCGTGAATCGCTGGCATCAGCGGGCCTTATCCAGTTTAGCCTGCCGGGCAGCACGCATTTCTGCGAAATCCTCGCCCGCATGGTAGCTGGAACGGGTCAAGGGGCTCGACGCGACCTGCAAGAACCCCTTGGCGCGCGCGATGGCGCCGTAAGCGGAAAATGCCTGCGGGGTGACGAATTCCTCCACCTTCGCATGCTTGGGTGTCGGCTGGAGATATTGCCCCATGGTGATGAAATCGACATCGGCGCTGCGCATGTCGTCCATCACCTGGTGCACTTCGAGCCGCTGCTCCCCCAGCCCCAGCATGATGCCGGACTTGGTGAAGACCAGCGGGTTATGCGCCTTGACCTCTTCCAGCAACCGCAGCGACGCGAAGTAGCGCGCACCGGGGCGGATCGTGGGATACAGCCGGGGCACGGTTTCGAGGTTGTGGTTATAGACGTCCGGCCCCGCCGCAACGATGGCTTCCACCGCCGCGCGCATCTTTCCGCGAAAATCGGGCGTCAGGATTTCGATGGTCGTTTCCGGCGTCGTACGGCGCAAGGCCTCGATCACCTTGACGAATTGTCCCGCCCCACCATCAGGCAGATCGTCACGGTCGACTGAGGTGATAACGATGTGCTCCAGCCCCATTTCGGCAGCAGCAGTTGCCACATGCTCCGGCTCAAGCGGATCGACCTTGCGTGGCATCCCAGTCTTCACGTTGCAAAACGCGCAGGCCCGCGTGCAAACATCGCCCAGAATCATCACTGTGGCGTGCTTCTTGGTCCAGCATTCGCCGATGTTGGGGCAAGCCGCTTCTTCGCAGACTGTATTGAGACCGAGATCCCGCATCAGCTTGCGGGTTTCCTGATACCCTTTGCTGACAGGCGCCTTTACCCGGATCCAATCCGGCTTGCGCGGGCGCTGCGGCTGCTCTGAATCCATCGGTACAGAAGAAAGATCGTTCATGCGTCCCATCTAGGCCCGCACGCCCCGCTCCGCAATGGCCGCGAAAAATCGCTGAATTCATGCAGCGGTCTTGCCAGTGCCGTATTGAAAGCGCATGGGCGTCCCCATGCCGATAAAACCCTCGCTTGAACTCGCCAGCCTGATTGAAGGTTATCGTCGTTTTCGTGCCAATGGCTGGAACCCTCGCCGCGAACGGTGGGCCGCTTTGGGCGAAGGTCAGCATCCGCAGATCATGGTCATTGCCTGCTCAGATAGCCGCGTCGATCCCGCACAAGTGTTCGATGTCGATCCAGGTGAGATTTTCGTGGTGCGCAATGTCGCCGCGATGGTTCCACCGTTCGAAACCACCCCGGGGCTTCACGGCGTTTCCGCGGCTCTCGAATTCGCGGTTCAGGTGCTCAAGATCAAGGAAGTGGTCGTATTGGGCCACGGCATGTGCGGCGGCTGCAAGGCGGCCTTGACGCAGGAACTGCGTGGGGCAGAACCCGGCAAAGGCGGCTTTATCGCGGACTGGATATCGCTGCTCGACGAAGCGCGTGAACCGATCGCCAAGGCAATGGGCACCAAAGGACGGGATGCCGAACGGGCCATGGAACAGGCCGGGGTCAAGGTTTCGCTCGCCAATCTGCGCTCTTTCCCCTGCGTTGCCGAAAAGGAAGCCGCCGGAAGCCTGCGCCTGCGCGGCGCCTTCTTCGCCATTTCCGATGGCCTTCTCCATCTGCTGGATGAAGATACAGGCAAATTCGAACCTGTAGAGTGACTTGCGCCAGCAGCCATGCCGTTCCATGAAGCGGCATGGCAGATGAAACCTTGCGCAACATCGCTTTGCTGATCGATGCGGACAACGCCTCTCCGGCAGGGATTGACCCTGTATTGACCGTTCTGGCGGAACTGGGGCAAGTCAACATCCGCCGCGCTTATGGCAACTGGCGGAAGGCTTCGCTCAAAGGCTGGGCAGATATCGTTCACCGCTATGGCATCGAACCGCAACAGCAGTTCGATCTGACCAAGGGCAAGAACGCCACCGACATGAAGATGACCATTGATGCTCTGGACATGCTTTATCGCGGGCGTGTCCATGGTTTCGGCATCATGAGTTCGGACAGCGATTTCACGCCGCTCGCCATGCGCATCCGGCAGGACGGTTATCCGGTTTACGGGTTCGGCAGCCGCCAGACACCGGAAGCCTTCAAGCAGGCCTGCACACGCTTCATCGAAGTCGACGCCCTGACCAAGGCGGAGCGTGTCGCGAAAGAAAGCAGCGCCCCGACAGAAAAGAGCCCGATCCTGGATGCAACGGTGCTGGATTTGCTGGTCAATGCCTATAACGCCAGCAAGCGGGACGAGCGTGGCTATGCAAGGCTTGCCGAAGTCGGGCAACGCGCCGGCAACCGCTCCAGCTTCGATACGCGCAATTACGGTTTTTCCCGGCTGATCGACCTGCTCGAAGCATCGCCGAATTTCGCCATAGAACGGCGTGAAGACGGGCAAGTGTGGGTCAAGCGCATACGCTGAAACGCCCGCACCCACTTTGAGAATTAATCATCCAAAGCAAAAGGGCGGCAGGTTTCCCCGCCGCCCTTCAAGCTATCTGGACTGGATATTTCAGGCCTTGTTGCCGATCAGCGCCAGCCAGAGACGCACAACCGCCTGACGCGGTCCCGTAACCTTCTGGAAATTGGCCTTGGCTTCGGCGAACTTGCCCTGATCGTACTGCGCGATGCCCAAACGGGTCAGCGCCGTATTCTGATCCGGGCTGCCATTGAGCGCCGCCTTGTACAGCTCTTCCGCCTGCGCAGCATTGCCGTAGCTGAGGAATGCATCGCCCAGCCCGAGCGCGCGGATGCCGCCGGCCGATTTCGCGCCAGCCACTTCGCCAGCCAGCGAAGCCTTGTCCGCCGCCACACGGCTGGCCGCATTCTGGCGCGCTTCCGCGACCCATGCATCGGATTTGCTCAGCGCGTTGGCTGCGTAACCCTTATCGATTACCCGAACCACTTCCCCCGGAAGACGGCGCGGATCGGCAGATTCGATATATTCCTTGTATTCCGACTGGACATATTTCGGATCGTTTTCGAGCGCCCCCGAACGATCCATCAGGCGGAAAAGATCCAGCGTGGCAGGCACATCCAGCCCGCTGAAATTGCGCACCATCTGGGCGGCGTTCAACCAGTTCATCTTGGTAGGGCTCTGCTCGACCCACAGCGTGGCGACATCGATCGCTTCCGGCCCCAGCTTGGCGTTGTAGGCCACCATGCTTGCACGGCTGAACCACGAGTCCGGCACCGGCTGACCGGCTGCCTTGCGAGCCACCACCAATTGCTTGAATGCAGCGACACCTTCACGCGCCTGACCGCCTTGGCCATAGGAATCGATCAGGAGCGGACCAAGCGTCTCGTCCTGCACGCCGCCGTCCGCGGCAGCCTTCAATGCCTTGATGGCAGTCGGATAATCCTTGGTCGCATAGGCGAAATTGCCAAGATAAAACTGGTAGGTCGGCAGCTTTTCAGCCGGAACCTGACCGCTATCGATCATCATCGAAACACCGCGCTTACGCAGGGCATCGTCACCGTTGGCATTGCCTATACCGAACAGGAACTGGCCCGCAGCCAGCTTGTCGCCCGGCGTGCTGGCTACGGAAACCGCAGCTTCGGCCTTCGGCAGCAAGGCACTGGCCGCAGCGTCGATCTGTCCCTTGTCGGCACCGCTCTTCTTGAGTTCTTCCAGCTTTTGAACTTCGGCCTGCACCGGTTGAGCGGCAGCCACGAATTCCTTGCTGTAGCCGCCGCCGCTATTGCCCTTGGCGGCATATGCGGGGGTCGTTGTCAGCCCGTAACCGGCAATGCCCATGCCTGCAGCCATGGCGATCGCAGCGACGCTGAAAGATTTCTTCGGGAGGCTCCCGCGCATGCATCATCTCCTCTTGCGGCCAGCATTTCATGGCCCAAAACAGCTATATTCCCCTGCTAGTGAACACAAAAACAGGGTTTTGCAACTCCGCCCTGCTAGCCAAGCCCCACTGAACAACGATTGAATGACGCACACCTGCGACGAACGGCAGAACTGCCGCCGCCTGCGCATGTGGAAAACGCCCCTCCACCCCCTCCTATGGCTGGCCTTTCCCGGCCCGTTGGCCTAGGCGGAAAGTTCAGAAATACTTAGTATAAGAGACACGTTTTTCCGTGAGCGACGACATCGATACCCTCACCCCTCCCGTTCCCGCATCCGGCCCGGATATCGAGCGGATCGACATCGTCGATGAAATGAAGACGAGCTACCTCGATTACGCGATGAGCGTGATCGTGTCTCGTGCGCTGCCCGATGTTCGCGACGGGTTGAAGCCCGTGCATCGCCGCATCCTTTTCGCCAGCCAGGAAGGCGGCATGGTTGCCGGCCGCCCCTATCGCAAGAGCGCGAAGATCGTCGGCGACGTGATGGGTAACTATCACCCGCACGGCGACTCCGCGATTTACGATGCCCTCGCCCGGATGACGCAGAACTGGTCGATGCGCGTGCCGCTCATCGACGGTCAGGGCAACTTCGGCTCGATGGACCCCGATCCGCCGGCTTCGATGCGCTATACGGAAGCGCGTCTGGCCCGGGTCGCCAACAGCCTGCTCGACGATCTCGACAAGGACACCGTCGATTTTCAGGACAACTACGACGGATCGCGGCAGGAACCGCAGGTTCTGCCTGCCCGTTTCCCCAACCTGCTGGTCAACGGCGCAGGCGGTATCGCCGTCGGCATGGCCACCAACATTCCGCCGCATAACCTCGGTGAAGTGATCGATGGCTGCCTTGCTTTCATCGACAACCCGGCGATCACCACCGAAGAACTGTTCGAGATCATCCCCGGACCGGACTTTCCCACTGCCCCGCTGATCCTCGGATCGGCCGGATCGCGGGCAGCCTACACCACCGGGCGCGGCTCGATCCTGATGCGTTGCCGCCACGAGATCGAGGAAGCCCGGGGGGATAGGCGGTCCATCGTGCTGACTTCGATCCCCTTCCAGGTCGGCAAATCGAACCTCGTTGAAAGAATTGCCGAAGCCGCCAAGGACAAGCGGATCGAAGGCATTTCGGACATCCGCGATGAATCCAACCGCGAAGGCGTGCGCGTCGTCATCGACCTGAAGCGCGACGCAACTGCCGATGTGGTGCTCAATCAACTCTGGCGCCACACGCCTGCGCAATCGAGCTTCCCGGCCAATATGCTCGCCATTCGCGGCGGCCGTCCGGAAGTGCTGACCTTGCGCGACATGGTGCAGTGCTTCATTCAGTTCCGCGAAGAAGTCATCACCCGCCGCACCAAGTTCGAACTGAACAAGGCGCGCGACCGCGCGCATATCTTGCTCGGCCTGGTCGTCGCGGTTTCCAATCTCGATGAAGTGGTGGCGATCATTCGCAGCGCGTCCAATCCGGCACAAGCGCGCGAGCGCTTGCTGGCGCGCGAGTGGGCAACCGGCGATATCGCGCCCTATATCCGTCTCGTCGAGGCATTCGAACCGGGCACCGGCGAAGACAGTCTCGAAACCTACCGCCTGTCGGAAATTCAGGTGAAGGCTATCCTCGATCTGCGCCTGCACCGCCTCACCGCATTGGGGCGCGACGAGATCGGCGACGAGTTGAAGGAACTCGCAACGGCGATCGAAGAATATCTTTCGATCCTTGCCGACCGGGCCAAACTCTATCGCGTCATGCGCGGCGAACTGGAAGAGGTGCGCGCGCTTTACGCCACCCCGCGGGTCGCCGAAATCGCTCCCGCTTGGGACGGGCTGGAAGACGAAGACCTGATCGAACGCGACGACATGGTCGTGACCGTCACCTTGGACGGCTATATCAAGCGCACCCCGCTTTCGACTTTCCGCGCGCAGAATCGCGGCGGCAAGGGCCGCTCCGGCATGGCGACCAAGGATGAAGACGTCGTCAGCGATATGTTCGTGACCAGCACGCACAATCCGGTGCTGTTCTTCTCCACGGCGGGCAAGGTCTATCGCCTCAAAGTCTGGAAGCTTCCGGAAGGCGGCCCCGCCACGCGCGGGCGGCCGATCATCAACCTGCTACCAGCGCTCGATCAGGATGAAACCATCGCCACCGTTCTGCCGCTGCCGGAAGATGAGGAAAGCTGGGGGGCGCTCAGCGTTGTCTTCGCCACGGCAAAGGGCAATGTCCGCCGCAACAGCATGGATGCTTTCGCCAATATCCCGTCGAACGGCAAACTGGCCATGCGTTTTGAGGAAGGCAGCGATGATCGGCTGATCGGCGTTGCCGTGCTCGACTCTGGCGACGATGTGCTGCTCGCCAGCCGCAACGGCAAGGCAATCCGCTTCGCGGCGGATGAAGTGCGCGAATTCACCAGCCGCACATCCACCGGCGTTCGCGGGATGACTTTGAAGGATGGCGACGAAGTGGTTTCGCTTTCCATTCTCCATCGGGTCGGCACCAGCGCGGAAGAACGTGACGATTATCTGCGCTTCGCCCCGTGGAAAGCGGAAAAGGAAGGACAACCGGCGATCCCTGAATCCCGCTTCACCGAACTGGCCGAAAAGGAACAGTTCATCCTGACCGTTTGCGCCAACGGTTACGGCAAGCTCAGTTCCGCTTACGAATATCGCCGCACCGGCCGCGGCGGCCAGGGCATTACCAACATCGACAATATCAAGCGCAACGGGCCGGTCGTGGCCAGCTTCAGCGCAACGCAGGCCGACCAGTTGATGCTCGTCACCGATCAGGCCAAGCTGATCCGGACCGGACTGGATTCCCTGCGTGTGATCGGCCGGGCCAGCGCGGGCGTGCGTCTGTTCGATGTTTCCGACAACGAACATGTGGTGAGCGCGGTGCGCATCGATGAGCCGGAAGAACCGGAAATCGATACTGACGATACGCCCCTCGCTGACGCCCCCACCCCAGCGCCGGACAGCGATGATCCAGGCGTTGAAGCGGAATAGCCGCTTTCCATGAAGGTTCCGGGGCCGGTTGCATTGCGGTGTGACCGGCCCTCTCTTCATACTGGCTCTTGAATGTGAGTTGCCCCAGCCTGTAGGGCGCTCGTCATGACGCATGACATTCATATCATCGGCGGCGGACTTGCTGGCAGCGAAGCGGCCTGGCAACTGGCCCAGCGCGGTTTCAAGGTCCGTCTTTCGGAAATGCGCGGCGCCCCGGCGGAACGCGGCGGCGAGATGACGCCCGCCCACCAGACGGACGGATTGGCCGAACTGGTCTGCTCAAACTCCTTCCGTTCCGACGATGATGAGAAAAACGCTGTCGGCCTGCTGCATTACGAAATGCGCCAGTTGGGCTCGCTGGTCATGCAGGCGGGAGAAAAAGCCCGTGTCCCCGCCGGGTCCGCGATGGCAGTGGATCGCGATGTCTTTTCGGCCGAAGTGCAAAAGGCGCTGGAAGAGCATCCAAACGTCACGCTGGTGCGGGAACGGGTGGACAGTCTTCCCGCTTCCGGCCCCACAATCGTGGCCACCGGTCCGCTGACGGCAGCGACTCTGGCGAACAGCATCGGCCATGCAACCGGGGCGGAGAGTCTGGCGTTTTTCGACGCCATCGCGCCTATCGTCCATTTCGACAGCATCGATATGGACATCTGCTGGAAACAGTCGCGCTGGGACAAGAAAAGCGGGCCGGACAGCGACGGCAAAGATTACATCAACTGTCCGATGAACAAGGAACAGTATCTGGCCTTCCACCAAGGGTTGCTGGATGGCGAGAAAACCACGTTCAAGCAATGGGAAGAAAACACCCCCTATTTCGATGGCTGCATGCCCATCGAAGTGATGGCGGAGCGCGGGCTGGATACGCTGCGTTTCGGCCCGATGAAACCGGTGGGGCTGGACGATCCGCGCACCGGCCGTTGGCCCCATGCCGTGGTGCAACTGCGGCAGGACAACAAGCTCGGCACTCTGTGGAACATGGTCGGCTTTCAGACCAAGCTGAAACATGCCGAACAGGTTCGCCTGTTCCGCACCATTCCCGGCCTTGAAAATGCCGAATTTGCGCGGCTGGGCGGCCTCCATCGCAACACCTTCATCAACTCACCGGTCGTGCTTGACCGGCAATTGCGTCTCAAAGGGGCGGAACATATCCGTTTTGCCGGCCAGATCACCGGCTGCGAAGGCTATGTCGAAAGTTCGGCCATCGGTATTCTGGCCGGGCTCATGGCGGCGACGGAACTGGCCGGGCGGCCATGGGAAGGCCCGCCCCGGACAACGGCAATGGGGGCCTTGCTCGCCCATATCACCGGAGACGCCGAAGCGGAGAGCTATCAGCCGATGAACGTCAATTTCGGCCTGTTCCCACCTCTGCACGAGGTCAAAAAGAAAGTCCGGAAAGAAGCCTATACCACCAGAGCGAAGCAGGATCTCGATGGGTGGGTCAGGAATGAAAATCTGGTGACCGTCTAGCGGCCGTTCAAAGCCCCGCCCAAGTGGCCCCGTCCCGCGTCTCTGTCAGCAATGGCAAGCAGGGCGGGTTTTCGCTTTGGGAGCGGTGGTCGCGAATTCCGCCGGAGTAAGTTCGCCATCGCCATTGGCATCCGCCCCCTTGAAGCGATTGGATGTGGCCACTGCCCATTCTTCGAACGTCAGCAGATTGTTGCCATCGGCATCCAGCTTGCGGAAGGCATCGGCGCGTGTGGCCAACATTTCATTCCGGGTGATACGCAGGTCGCGATTGCGATCGTACCGGAAGAAACGCTTTTGCTCTCGCGTCAAATCCGGCGCTTCCGGCGGTGGCGCCCCTCGCATGCCTGCAACATTGGCGATGGGCAGCGTCTCCTTGGCGGCTTTTGCAGGTGGCGGCGCAGGCGGCGCCGCGGCTTCAACCTCTGCCCGCCCCTGCCACCAGAAAAGCCCCAATCCGGCGAAGGCCAGACCGATCAACACCCCCAATATAATCCGGCCCATCCCGTTCCCCCATCATCGCAAGCCAGCCCAATTTCATCGCCCGAACAACCCCAACCGCATCGCCGCCAGCACATCCGTCGAACCCGACAATATCGCGCCCTGTCCGCGCTGCAACGCACGATCCGCAAGCCCGGCCAGAACGGCTAAAGGACGCATAGCGCGCGGCAATTTTCGGGAGGCAGAAGAGGCATCCCGCGCCATCCGCAAGGCAAGGTCCCGCTCTTCCCGATCGCTCAATCCGAAGGCAAGATCGACAGAGGCCCAAAGCCTTCCCGCTTGCAGCGCGGCATCGGCATATGCCGCCTCCCCACACGATCTTGCCAGGGCTTCGAAGCACACAGCCCGGCCATCGATGAAGCCTGCCATTGCTACGTTGCCCAGCGCCGCGTCATCCAGCAATTGCTCCCACCCATCGACCAGTCCGCGCAAGGCATTGTCCGGCCCATTCCATTCGGCCAGTTGTGCGATCAAGGGATTGCCTGCCGGACGATCCGCCGCATCTTTGGCCAGCACATCACGCCACCATGCGAGCCGCATCTGCGCCAATAGCGGTTCACGCGCCTGACGAACGATATCCGCAAGAGCGGCATCGAACAGGAACAATGCCTTGAACGAAGCGCGCGTCGCACGCGGGGCATAGGTAAGCGCCAGGCGCTGCGGCATGGGCAGATGAGCGAGGCTTTCCTCAATCACGCTGCCCATCCCTTATCGTCCGATAATCGCCCGCTCCCCAATGGCTCAGCGATAGCAGACCTTCTTCACAGCTTCGACGATCTTATCGGCATCGATCAGCGCCAGCTTTTCCAGATTGGCTGCATAAGGCAGAGGCACATCCTCATTGCAGACACGCAGGACCGGGGCATCCAGATCGTCAAAACCGTCTTCCATGCAGATCGCCGCGATTTCCGATGCGATGGAGCATTGCGGCCACGCTTCTTCCGCCACGACAATGCGGTTCGTCTTGGCGAGGCTGGTCAGGACCGTCTCCCGGTCGAGCGGCCGCAGGGTGCGCAGATCGATCACTTCGGCATCGATTCCTTCCGCGGCGAGCTTGTCGGCCGCTTCCAGCGCGAACCCGACGCCAATCGAATAGGAGACAATCGTGACGTCCGCCCCTTCACGCATGATCCGAGCCTTGCCAATCGGCAAGACGTGATCGTCGAGTTGCGCCAATTCGAAGCTCCGCCCGTAAAGCAGTTCGTTTTCGAGGAATACGACCGGGTCTTCACTACGGATAGCGGCCTTGAGCAGCCCCTTGGCATCCGATGCGTCATAAGGCGCGATGACCACAAGGCCGGGCACATGGGCATACCAGGGGCCATAATTCTGGCTGTGTTGCGCGCCGACGCGGGCAGCCGCGCCATTGGGGCCGCGAAACACGACCGGACAACGCATCTGACCGCCGGACATATAGTTGGTCTTGGCGGCGGAATTGATGACATGGTCGATCGCCTGCATGGCGAAATTGAACGTCATGAATTCGACAATCGGACGCAAGCCGCCCATGGCCGCGCCCGTACCGATCCCGGCAAAGCCGTATTCGGTAATCGGCGTATCGATCACGCGCTTCGGGCCAAATTCTTCGAGCAGCCCCTGAGTGACCTTGTACGCTCCCTGATACTGGGCGACTTCTTCCCCCATCACGAAGACGCGCTCATCCCGGCGCATTTCTTCCGCCATCGCATCGCGCAACGCTTCGCGAACGGTGACCGTCAGCATATTGGTGCCAGCGGGAATTTCCGGATCGCTGGCTTTCGGTTTGGGTTGCGGTTTCGCCGCAGCGGGAGCTTCCGCCGGTTGCGGTGCAGGTGCCTCTTCCGCTTGCTTCACGGGAGCAGCGGCCTTGGCGTCGGATATATCCTCCCCCTCTTCCGCCAGAACCGCAATCGCAGTGCCGACTTTCACATTCTCGGCCCCTTCGGGAACGAGAATCCGGCTCACCGTTCCTTCGTCGACCGCTTCGAATTCCATTGTCGCCTTGTCGGTTTCAATCTCGGCGAGAATGTCGCCAGCCTTGACCTCATCCCCTTCCTTGACCAGCCAGCGGGCCAGTGTCCCTTCTTCCATCGTCGGGGAAAGGGCAGGCATTTTCAGTTCGATGGCCATCAATAATTCTCCACCACCACATCGGTGTAGAGTTCAGCAGGTGCCGGCTCGGGAGAATTTTCCGCGAAGTCTGCGGCTTCGGTCACTTGAGCGCGGATGCGCTTGTCGATGTCCTTCAATCGATCCTCGGGAATTCCGCGTTCGAGCAAATCCTGCTTCGCCCGCTCAATCGCATCGTTGTGTTCGCGCACGTCCTGAACTTCTTCACGGGTGCGGTACTTGGCCGGGTCGGACATCGAATGCCCGCGATAACGGTAAGTTTTGAGTTCCATCAGCACCGGTCCATTGCCCCCGCGGACATGACGCAGCGCGATATTGGCGGCTTGCCGGACCTCCAGAACATCCATGCCATCCACATGCATGCCCGGAATGCGGAAAGCCGTTCCGCGCCGGTAGAAGTGGGTTTCCGCAGAACTTCGCTGAACGGAAGTGCCCATCGCATACTGGTTGTTTTCGATCACGAAAATGATCGGCAACTTCCACAGGCTGGCCATGTTGAAGGTTTCATAAACCTGCCCCTGATTGGCGGCACCGTCTCCGAAATAAGCGACGCAAATGCCGCCATCATCACGATATTGATGGGCGAAGGCCAGTCCGGCCCCGAGCGGCACCTGCGCACCGACGATACCATGACCGCCATAAAATGCGTGTTCGATGGAGAACATATGCATCGAGCCGCCCTTGCCATGGCTGATCCCGGCTTCGCGCCCGGTCAGTTCGGCCATGATGATCTTGGGATCGATACCATAAGCGAGCATATGCCCGTGATCGCGATAGCCGGTGATGACGCTGTCCTTGCCGGGCTCAAGAGCCGACTGGATGCCCACGGCCACCGCTTCCTGTCCGATATAGAGATGGCAGAAACCGCCGATATAGCCGAGACCGTATAGCTGCCCCGCCCGCTCCTCGAAGCGGCGGATAAGCAGCATCTGCTCGTAAAACTTCAGCAATTCGTCATTGTTTGCGTCAAAACGCCGATTCTTTTCGAGCTCTTCCTGAAGGCTGCGCAGCGCGAAATTGTCATCCACGGGCGCGCTGGCCTTCTTGCTTGCGGGTTTCTTCGCAACACTACCGGAACTGGCGGCAGGCTTAGCCAAATTTCCTGTCCTCTCTTCATGCGGTTAACCACATCGGACAACCGAACCAACGAAGCCGGGATATAGGCCGAAGCTGCGACCGGAGGCAACGGGCAGAAGCCCCAATCGGCCAGATTAGTTTCGCAAACCTTCGGGAAACCCAACCGACAGGCTGGGCCGCCATCACTTCACAGTGATGACAACCTCATCGGGATGCGCAACATTAAGATTGCTGCGCAGCAGCTCACCCACAAGATCCGGATCGGCGTGCTTCGGATCGAGCAGCACGACGCGATTCTTGAGCTCATCCCGCTCCACTTTCAGTGCAGCGATACGCTCGTTACGCTGTTCCAGCAGCTTGAGATTTTCCCCCCAGGCCAGAACTCCGCTCGGCCCGATAAAGGCCAAACCGCCCAGCAGAAGCAGAACCGCCAAGGCAATGCCTTGCAGCAATTTTTCACGCGGTGAACGGATCAGGGTTTCAGGCTTGGACACGCCCTTAAAGAATCACAGTTAAGCGCTGAATACAAGCGTCATTCCATAGCCTTTGCAAATTTTGAGGTGCATATCGCGAAGGCCATTTCGACCGATACACGTTGTCCTGTTGGCCCAAGGAGCCTAGCACGGCGGCATGATCGCCGAAGTCGCTCCCTTCCACGCTATCGCCCTCAGCCGTATCGCCCACGACCTGGCGGCTGAAGGACGCGACATCATCCACATGGAATTCGGCCAGCCTTCGACCGGAGCCCCCGCCAAAGCCCTGGCAAAGGCGCAGGAAATCCTCGCCGCCGACCCGATGGGCTATTGGGAAAGCACCCCTCTCAAGCAGCGGATTGCAGCCTATTATCGGGATATGCACAGCGTCACCGTCGATCCTGAGCGCATATTCCTGACTTGCGGCGCTTCGCCCGCCTTTGTCCTTGCGCTGTCATCGCTGTTCGCACCCGGCGCCAGGGTGGCGCTCGCCCGCCCCGGTTATGTCGCCTATCGCAACACGTTGAAGGCGATGTATCTCGAACCGGTCGAAATTCCCTGCGGTGCGGAAGAGCGTTTCCAACTCACGGCAGCCGCCTTGTCACGGCTCGATCCGGCGCCGGATGGCGTTATCATTGCCAGCCCCGCCAACCCGACCGGAACCATCGTCCCTCCAGCGGAAATGGCCGCCATTGCCGCCCTGTGCCAGGAACGCGGCATCCGGATCGTTTCCGACGAAATCTATCACCGGCTGACTTACGGCGCTCCGGCCAGTTCAATGCTGGAACACACAGGCGATGCGATGATCGTCAACAGCTTCTCGAAATACTACAGTATGGCGGGCTGGCGGCTTGGCTGGCTGGTTGCCCCTGCCGATCGCGTGGATGCGGCGCGCGCGCGGATGGGCAATATGTTCCTCACGCCCCCGTCCCTTGCGCAGCATGCCGCACTCATCGCTTTCGACTGTCAGGAAGAACTGGACGGTCATCTGCGCACTTACGCCCGCAACCGCGATCTGCTGCTCGACGCCATGCCGCAGATGGGGCTGGAACGCATCGCGCCACCGGACGGTGCGTTCTACATCTATGCCGATATCGGCCACCTGACGGATGACAGCCTGACCTTTTGCAAGGAACTGCTGCTGGACACGGGGATCGCCACCGCCCCCGGCGTGGATTTCGATCCGGTTGAAGGACATCGCTTCCTCCGCTTCAGTTTCGCTGTGGCAACGCCACTGATCGAGGAAGCCCTCACCCGCATGGTTCCCTGGTTCCAGCAACGCCATCGCGCCTGATTTTTCTTCTCAGCACATACAATGCGCTGCATCGCCCCGTTTTCGTTGCCGATGACAGCACCCATGCTTAATGCTGGCATCAAAGAGCAAACCACTCGATGCTGGAGAGAAAACGATGAACGGCACAACAATCGAAAACGATCCGGTCCTGAATGGCCAGGCATGGCGCGATTTCTGCGCGGACCTAGCGAATGTGGGGGACATGATCCTCGATCCCGGCAATCCCGCCAATCCGATCGACCGGGCCGAAGGCTTCCGCTACCTGACGCGCCTTCTTCGCCTGGGGCTGGAACAGCAGATCGAAGCCCGCGATATGAGCTTTCCGTTCTTCTATCAGCTCAGCCATACCACCGGGAAAATCGGTGCCGACAATCCGGACAACGTTTACTGGAACGCCCGGATCAACGGCAGTTTCGAATATCGCATCACCGTCAAGCGCGGCACGATGGCCTATTTCTCGATCCTCGCCAACGCCTTCCGCTATCAGGAAGACGGGACCAATGTCGCCACCGGCAAGCTGATCGACAGCGATATCGAATGGGATGCGAACGGCGTCGCCGAAATCATCGCATCCTGCAATCCCCAGCCGAAGAACTGGCTGCGGCTCGAACCTGACGCCAACATGCTTATCGTGCGGCAAAGCTATCTCGACCGCGCCAATGAAAAGCCGGGCGAATTCCGTATCGAACGCATCGGCGGCCCGGCAATGCCCGAACCGCTCGCACCCGAGGCGCTTGGTTCCGGCCTCAAGGAAACAATCAGCTTCCTGCGTGGTATCGTCGGCACCTTTGTCGACTGGTCCAAGATGTTCCGCGAAAATCCGAACGTGTTTCCGGATATCGACCAGACCATGTTCCAGAAGGGCGGCGGCGCGACCGATATCTTTTACGCCCATGCCTACTGGAAACTCGCCGAAGACGAAGCCTGGGTCATCGAGGTCACTCCGCCGGAATGCTATTACTGGAACTTCCAGTTGGACAATTGGTGGATGGAATCGCTCGATTATCGTTTCATCAACTGCACAGTGAACAAGACCACGGCCAAGCTGGAAGCGGACGGCAAGCTGATTATCGTGGTCGCGGCGCAAGATCCCGGCTTCGGCAACTGGATCACCACTGCGGGCCACGTGGAAGGCACCGCCCTTCTGCGCTGGGCCGGGGCAACCGAACACCCGCTGCCGCAAGCCAAAGTGGTCAAGCTCGCGGACATCCGGCGATAGGATTGACGGATGGATGCGAAACGATCCCGCGCGCACTGCAAGGGCTCTATCGCATCCATCCACCGCTTCACTCGGCTGCGTGAGAAAGGGTGGGCAATACCGATTGCCGCCGACTGACGAAGATCAGGCTTGGACGGCACCGCAAGCGAACCGGCAGCAAGCCGGTGGGGGATGCTGCGGTATTCTATTACAAGTGTTCCAACTTCCAAGCGCTGGACCTGAAAGGTGGCGACCGGTTCCGTAACAGCCCGAACCGCAAGTTCGCCATCGGCGGCAAATTCAAAGCCCGCTGGCAGGCGGCCAGCTTAGCGCCCGCCTGACCTTCACGCCCGGAAACAAGCACTGGTCAGTGGCTCTGATTGGCGATAACCTTACCGACAAGAAGCACATCGTCGATGCCGGAAATACGGGGGATTATTTCGGCATTCCCACCTTCATCGCCGGTACACGCCGCACGGCCTGGGCCGAACTCGGCCTGCAATTCTAAAATATAAATCATGAGGAGAGAATATATGGCTTCCTTCACGCGCTTCACTCGCCGTGCGATGATGGCCTGCGCCTTGTCAGCCGCCACGATAACGGCGATCCCTGCCCCCGCCTTGGCCGGAGATGGCAGTTTCACCATCGCCGTGATCCCCGACACGCAGAACTATATGGATTACACCCATCAGAAGGCCGAAGGCTTCCCCTTCGATGCGAACGAACAGTTCCTGGCCCAGATGGCTTATATCGCGGCCAATGTGGAAAGCGCAGGCGGGGACATCGCTTTCGTCACCTCGCTGGGGGACGTATGGCAGCATCAAACGCTGTTGATCGATCCGGCTCATGAGAAGCGCGGGTTCAAGCGTGCGCCCAATCCGTTCATGGACCAGCATTTTGCCCCCACCGAGAAGGTGAAGACAATCGAAATGCCCACCGCGCGAAAAGGGTTTGAAATGATCGCGGGAAAGGTGCCCTTCTCAGTCGTGCCCGGTAATCACGACTATGATGCCATGTGGACCGATTCCAACCATCCGCCGGCCAAGGAATTGAAGAGCATCAACGATATCGGTATGCTTCACGCGGGCGGGCTCACCAACTTCAAGTCGGTGTTCTCCGACAAGTCCGACTTCTTCAAAAGCAAAAGCTGGTATGTGGCCAGCCATGACGATGGTGCCGACAGCGCGCAGATCTTCACGGCAGGGGGTTACCGCTTCCTCCATATCGGGCTGCAGTTCGATGCACCCAACGCTTCGCTCGCCTGGGCAGCGAAAGTAATCAAGAAATACCCCGGCCTGCCCACTATCATTTCAACGCACGATTATCTGGATACCAGCGGGCAACGCCTCGCCAATCCGATTATCAACAATGCCGCCATCGACCCGGAAGACAACGACCCCCAAATGGTGTGGGACAAGTTCATCAGCCAGCACGACCAGATCTTCATGGTGCTATGCGGGCATGAACATGCGCAGTCGTTCCGGGTGGACGACAACCGCTATGGCCACAAGGTCTATCAGATCCTCTCCGATTATCAGGCACGCGGGCAAACGGCGAAGGAGGCGGGCCGCAATCTGCAGCACGGCGAAGGGATCGGCGATGGCTGGCTGCGGCTGATGACTTTCAATCTGGGCACGCAGACGCCTTCGGTGCAGGTTCGCACCTATTCCAGCCATTACAAGAAGTTGAGCAGCGAAACGCCGCAATATATCGCATGGTATAAGGCGGACGAAAAGCCGCATCTCAGCGATGAAGATTATCTGAAGGGCGATGAGTTCAAGATCAACCTGACCGATTTCCGTACGCGCTTCAAAAAGATGGCTCAGGTGAAGAAGTAAGCGGGATGGCAACGCCCTTCTGATACACGGACATTCGAGCCATGGTGTGCGGCGCAACGGTTCCCACGTTGCGCCGCCCTCTCATTTCCGGGATATCGCAAGCCATTGGTGAAATGGCCGGATAAGGGGGTATTTTCTCAACTTCCTGCTGAATCTTGCGCGATGAGCGCCCCTTGGCGCGACGAACAAAGCGCCGACCGAGACATGCGGCGCTTCTGCACGAGATGCAGCAGCGGATCGGGGTCAGCACCGCGTACGAGCAGTGAGGCCAGCATATTCGCCGCAGCGGCGGCAGCCTGAATTGCAAGGTCTTTGCAAGCTGACACCCGGAAATGCGGTGTCAGAACTGCATCGCCATTGCGACCCCGCCTCCCTTGGTATCGCCCCAGGGAAAGACATGAACCCGGTCACTAACGCGGCGCGTGATGAGGAACCCCGATGCTTCACCGATGGCGGCGCCGACAAGAACATCGTGGACGTGGTGTTTTCTCCCCTCGACCCGGCTCAAGCCAACGAAGGCGGCTACCAGTTGCGCGGGTACCCCCACTTCCCAACCATAACGGTTTTGCAGGGTTGCCGCAGCCGCGAAGGAGATAGAGGTATGCCCTGAAGGGAAACTCTTCCTGTCACTTTTGTCAGGGCGCTCTTCCGGAAAAATCTCTTTCAGTCCCTGGGTTACCGCGACTGCGGCACCCATACTGCCGCCGGCCTGCAGGGCACCTTCCCAATCGCCCTGCACTACCGGAACACCGAATGCGGCCACCACCAGTGCATCGCGCGCAATGGAACCGGCATTGTTCCAGCCCTTGTCGCTGGCATGGGCGGGAGCGGCACTCGATAGGCCTACCGCAACCACCGCAATGATCGATATTTTACGCATGAAACCCCCTTCATGAAAAATCGGGAACTCCAGACGGTAAACCCCTCCGCCAATTCTTTTTACATATCTTACTTACCCGGCAGAGCAAAGAGCCTCCCTCCTTCCGCATCCACACAGCTTGGCCATTAACTGCTGAAAGCGCGGTCAAAGCCACGCCCGCAGTTCTCTCTTTTGTTCGGGAATGGTGCACCTTGGAGGAGACGAATCGAAACTTCTCTTCAAGGTGTTAGCGGATTGGGACCACGCTCTCAGCCACACGTCAATCGTTTCTGACGCCCCACCCGCCAATGGCAATGCGCCTAGCGCCGCAGTAAAATCGGCCAAGGCCCAACCCCAAGAATCTTCGTCCGACATCATCGACGTTGATGTCTCGATGCGCCGTCCGCCGCGCCCGACAGATCGCGCGCCCAAGGTGCGATCAACGGATGATGGAATGGAGGCCGGTCATGGGTGATAGGACCACACCTCCATTCTCGCTCCGCCTAACCTTCGCGGAACGGGCAAAGTTGGAACGCGATGCCTCCGGAATGTCGCTCGGCGCGTATATCCGTTCGCGCCTTCTTAATCCGGAAACGGTCGCGCCCCGCAAGCGCGGAAAGTTTCCGGTCAAGGATCATCAAGCCCTCGCGCAGTTGCTCGGTCTGCTTGGTCAGTCGCGCTTGGCGAATAATGTGAACCAACTCGCCAAGGCGGCGAACACTGGCAGTCTTCCGGTCACGCCCGATACGGAAGCGGCTTTGCTGACGGCGGTTGCCGAAGTCAGCCACATGCGCCAACTCCTCATTCAAGCATTGGACCTTGATGCAACGCTATGATCCTCAAAGCATCAAAGCGCAGCGGTGGTCGTCAGCTTGGAGCGCATTTGCTCAAGACTGAGGAAAACGAGCATGTCGAGATTCATGAAGTGTCGGGGTTCATCTCCGACACGGTGATGGGTGCGATGAACGAAGCCTATGCGCTCGCGCGCGGCACGAAATGCAGCCAGTATCTCTTCTCGCTCTCACTCAGCCCTCCCGCATCGGAATCGGTGCGGGTCGAAACTTTCGAAAAAGCGCTCGCCGATATCGAAGAGCGGCTGGGCCTTACCGGTCAGCCGCGCGTCATCGTGTTCCACGAAAAGGAAGGCCGTCGCCATTGCCATGCTGTCTGGTCGCGCATCGACGCTCAAACCATGACTGCGAAGGAACTGCCCTTCTTCAAAAACAAGCTCAACGAGATCGGCAAGCAGCTCTATCTCGAAAATGGCTGGGCAATGCCGAAGGGCTTTGAAAGCCCGAAGCTGCGTGATCCCCGCAATTTCACATTGGACGAATGGCAGCAGGCAAAGCGCGTGGGTATCGATCCGCGCGAACTCAAATCCGCCGTGCAGGATTGCTGGAAGTGCGCCGATAGCGCCTCTGCATTCGCGTCCGCGCTCGAAGAGCGTGGCCTGTTTCTTGCTCGCGGTGATCGGCGCGGGTTCGTTGCCATCACCATCGATGGCGATGTGTTCGCGATCTCCCGCATGATCGACGGCAAAGCCAAGGATATTGCCGCGCGGCTCGGTGATCCTGCGCGCCTGCAGTCAGTCGATGATGCCCGTGCGCGCATCGCAACCGAGATTGCACCTCGCCTCTCGCGCTATATCGCGGAAGCCAAACGCATTGCCCGCGTCAATATGGAACCCCTGCTCGCAACACGCGAAGCGCTCAAGGTTCAGCATCAAGCTGAACGCCAAGCCACGGATCGGAAGATCGCGAACCGTTGGAACGATGAGCAAAGCGCCCGCGCCGCCCGCATACGCAAGGGCATTACCGGTGCATGGGATTTTCTGACCGGGAAGTATTTCAGAACCCGCAAGCAGAACGAGATGGAAGCCACATTCGCACGGACACGCGATAGCCATGAGCGTCATGCTCTGATCCAGCGGCAGCTAAAGGATCGCCAAGCCCTTCAAGACGTGATCCGCGAGAACCGGCGCAAGGAAGCCGAGCGGATTCTCACCCTCCATCGTGACGCTGCCACATACCGGCGTATGCAGACCGGCGAACGGGATAAGGATCGTGGACGTGGTTCTGCCACCCTACGCCCGAAACGTGATCGCGGGTTGGATTTGGGTTAGGCACTGACCTTTTTGCGAAGCTGGCCGAGAACTGACGCCAGATTCTGCCCGTCGCGCTTCAACTTCGCGAGCGCCTTATTCGCTTCTCCTTGCTCCATCACGAGCGTGCTTCGCTCTGCCTGTCTCACTCGAATGGACAGACTACGGATGAGCAATATCCATTGGCCGCTATGATCGACCGATACCTTTGCAACGCCATGACATAGCAAGGCGCGAAACGCCTCATGGCTCGCGCGATACTGCGAAAGTTCGACGCGAGCAGCCTTACCCATATCTGCGAACGGGCCGTCTGCGTCTATCGCGGCAGCCAAATCCTCGAACCTCTGACCAATCAGATGGCGAAGTCGAACCTTCTGGCCCTCATCCTTCACCGCGCCCAAGACGAGTAGCGTTTCTGTCACGGACATTTCGACCGTTGAGAAATGGTGCATACATGCACCGCGCCAGGCGTTTACCTCAGCGAATATATCATCCCAGCTTTTGCCGTGGGTAAGCAGCGTAGAGTTACTGGCAATAGCGTCCATTCACCCGAGATAGCGGGGAATAATTAAATCGCTGATAACTCAAACTATGCCGCATTCCTCAACTGGACGATGCGCTGAAACTCAGACAGTAACTCAGGATGATACCGTGCAAGATGGTGCACCACCCGCACATTCTCGATCAGTCGGCACAGATATCCGGTCGCCAGAACGAGATCGAGATGATCGGTGCCGTAGCTCTGCTCGATCATGCGAAACTCGCGGTCGATGTTCGTCGCCTCACGCTCCATATGCTCGATCTGCTCATCACTGAGGCCACGCACCGTCTTCTTCTTGTCGCTGACGAGCTGATGTTGCGGTGTCGCCGCCACGAGCGATTTCGCATAGGGCCATGAAAACTTGTTCATGGCCATCATGGTTTCAGCGGCTTCAAGCTGACGCATGGGGCGCATCTTTTTCAGCTCACTGAACGTGTTGATAGGCACCATCCGGTCTTGCAGCAGCTTTGCCACTTCATCGCATATGCCGTCGAGCAACCGGCGCTTTTGCCGAATGCTCGATATGTTGACGTTGAGGGCGCGAGCGAGCCGCTCCTCAGAGACGCCCTTTTCAAGCGCCTTAAGGATCATCTTGTGCTCTTGCACGATGGCCATGCGGCTGATGCGCTTATTGTAGGTGATCGCCTCGTCATCGGTGGCGATGAGGCAAACGACATCCTTGTCGCCGCGCTCTTTCAGAATTTCGATGCGGATATGCCCGTCGAGTAGCCGGTAGCGATCATCCTTACCTTTGATCCTGACCACGACCGGCGGTTCGATGATACCGACCTCGCGAATGGACGCTTCAATCTGCGCATATTTGACGGACTTTTTGATCGCAGGCGTCATCGCGCGCAGCATCTCGATATCGCTGAGTGGAATGCGCAGGCTCGTCGTCTCGAAGGCGAGCTTGATCTTCCAGTGTCGTGGGCTTCCGGTCATTGGACATTGATCCTGACATTCTGAATGCGCTCGGCGAGCCGGTTCGGCATCGATGCCAAGCCCTCGTCTTCGAGAAGCGCGATGAAGCTCTCGTCATTCGAGAGTTGGCTCAATGCTTCGACGATGAACACAAGGCGGTTGCGGGTCGCCTCGGTCTTGCGGATCATCAGGCGCTTGCGCTCGGTGTCCTCCTGAAAGGCTTTCACCAAATCCTCGGGCGTTGCCGCCGATCCTTTTTCGACAAGCCGATTGAGCTTCGCGGCCTTGCCTGATCGCTTTCGCACCTCGACCAGACGGCGCGCAGCAATGAGCGCGCGACCGCGCAGGAGCTTATCCTCATAGGCTTTATGAAGTGCCGCCTGCACGCCCTGATCGTCGGCCTCGCAGATTTCGAGCGCGACGGAGATAGGAAGATATCCGGCTTCCACCGCAGCGACGAGCCGTCGCTCCCCGCGCGCAAGCAATTTCCCGACGCTCCAGACGTAGTTCGCGGAAAGGCCGGTCTTCTCGGCGATCTCATTGTCGGAATAGCCGCGTTCGCGCATACCTACGATGTCTTGCAGCAAGTCCACAGCCTGATGCTGACGGCGTGCGCAATTCTCGACGAGGCTCGCGACCATACAATCTTCCGTGTCGGCTGACACGATCAGGGCTGGCACTTCGCTCTGACCCAACTCGCGGAAGGCTTCGAGCCGCCCTTGTCCGCAGACAAGATCGTAGAGCGGGCCATCCGCACCCTGCCGCGATGTCACGGTGATCGGGCGCTTGAGGCCGATCTCGGCGATATTCTCGACGATGCCCTTGAATATCTTTTTGCTGCGAAGGCGCGGATTGACGATGGTGATCCGGTCAATCGGGATCATCTCGACGCGCTGTGCGGGGCGCGCCATCGTCATGCCGCCTTCCGGAACGGCGCACGCTCGGCAAGCGTGAAGAAGCCGTCCAAGGATTCAAAGCGGAAGGCCTCGAGCGATAATCCGTTGTGATCTGCGAGCCGAAGGACGCCTTCGGCGAGCGTCATGCGCGGCAGAATATAATAGTCATGTGCGTGCATATTCTCTTCGTCCATTCTGACGCAGATGGTGATGTCGGGGCGAAGGCTCTCGTCGAGCCGGATTTTCCAGCGGCGGCTGCCGCCGCGCGTGAGCTTGCACCGCGCGATTACGATGGATGCAGTGATCTCCTCATTGATGAGAAGCGTGTCGTTTTCGAGATTCTGGATCGCCGTGCCGCCTGCTGCGCGCACGCCTTCGATCACATCCTTGACTATGGACGGATGCATCCTGCGTAGCGCCCGATTGATTTCGAGATAGCGGTAATCATGGTCGGGAACATATCCGACCAGGGAATAGGCGCGGAGCAGACTGCCAAAGCGTGATTGATATGCGCTGCTCGATGGGCCATCTTCGCACTCGTCGATGATAAGGCCGGACAGAGAACCATTCTTTGCGAGGATGTCCGCCAGCAAAGCCAGCATCTCGTCATCGGAGAGGCGCTGCGACCGCTGATCGATGATGAGCCGCGCCGCATCGAAGAGGGCCTGCGGCACGATGGCGGGAAACGCGGAATCGTGCCTGATCCATTCTGATGGATCGTTACGCACATGCTTGGTTTTCAGCTTGAACGATGTGCGACCCCAGACATTGTGACCGGCATATTTCTCGTTGATGAGAATCTGGTGGACCGCGCCGCGCGACCACGGGCGCTCAAGGTCGGACATGATCCCTTGCGCGTTGAGCCAGTCGGCGATCTGCCGTTCGGAGCGCTGATCCTCGACGAACTGGCGGTAAATTTCACGGACAACGGCGACCTCTTCGTCCGGCCCCTCGACCAGCACGACCCGATCCGTCGCGATGCTCTTATGCTCACCGCGATCAAGCAAGCCCTTCTGATTGCCGTGCTCATCGACAAGCATCCGGCGCAAGCCGAATCCCGGTGGCCCGCCTTGCCGATAGCCGAGCGTGATGAGGCGGCATTGCCCCTTGAACACCTTGATCGACAGCTCGCGGCTATATTCACCGGCCATCACCTGCTTGACGGTCGTTACGATGGACGAACCCATCGATCCGTCATTCTCGACCTGCTCGGCGCCGAGGCCCATCACGCTCTTGCACGGGAGGCGGCCGCG
>CAYXMY010000015.1:0-10191 GCA_964466155.1 uncultured Caenibius sp.
TCAGGTACAGCGTCCCGATGTCCTTGTGGTTGGTCGACATGAACCAGCGGGCGAAAAAGCCCGGCTTGTGATCGTGATCGTGGTCATGCGCGTGATCTTCTGCGTGACCCTGGAATGTTTCTGCGGTGGTTGCCATGACTAGCTCAACCTTATGCTTTTAGCTGTTATCGGGCCGCTGGGGCCGCGGGAGCCTGACCGGCAGGAGCTGCCGCCGGGGCAGCAGCGGGGGCTTGACCGGCCGGAGCAGGTGCTGCGGGAGCCCCCTCCTTCGCCGGAGCGGCAGCGGCAGGAGCCGGTGCGGCGGCCGATTCAGCCTTGGGCTTGCTCAGCGCACCGCCTTTCGACAGCAGCCACTTGTTGAAGTCCGCACGCGACCGGGCTTCGATGGCGATCGGCATGTATCCGTGCTTCACACCGCACAGTTCGGAACACTGGCCGTAATAGACGCCCGGTTCCTTGATAAAGAGCATCTTCTCGTTAACGCGCCCCGGCACCGCGTCGAGCTTGAACCAGAGCGAGGGAATGGCGAACGAGTGGATGACGTCGGAAGCCGTGATCAGCAGGCGGATCGGCTCCCCGGCGGGCAGAACCAGGCGGTTGTCCACTTCAAGCTGCGCCGGGCCATCCGACGGATCGGTGCCGACATTGCGCACGCCCGCATTGACGATCGGGCGCCCTTCTTCGTTCAGCATCTTCGAATCGAATTCGACGTCGCCGTTATCGGGGAAGCTATAGGTCCAGAACCACTGGTTACCCGTCACCTTCACCGTCAGCGCATTGGCCGGGGGCGATTTGTACTGCTTGGCCAGAAGATCGATCGACGGCACCGCGATACCGACGAGAATCAGCACCGGCACCAGCGTCCAGATCACTTCGATCAGCGTGTTATGGCTGGTTTTTGAAGGATTCGGGTTGGCGCGGCGATTGAACCGCACGATCACGTACAGCAACAGCACGAGCACGAGCAGCGAAATGGCCGCGATGACGGGCATCAGCACGGCATCGTGCATCCACAATGCGTAATCGCCGTTGGGCGAATACTGATTCTGGAAAAAGATGCCGCCATCGACCGGCATGCCCTTGCCCGGAGTCGGCGCCATGCGGGCAACCGCCTCGGCAGCGGGAGCCGCCGCTGCCGCAGGTGCGGCAGCCGGAGCCGCCGCGGGCGCAGCTGCCTGGGCAAAGGCCGCTTGCGGCAAAGCCAGCGACATCAAAGCCAACACACTGTTTACAGATACTTTTATCCCATTTCGGGCACGTACGGCGAAATTCATTTTTTGACGCTTTCCGCTCATTGCTACTGGGTTGCAGGCAACCCATCTCCCCCCCCAGCGGGGCTTTCATTGCTTGGGCTATACGCGCGCTTGCCCCATGCCTCAAGCGCTTCTAGGGATATTTTTGACCGTTGCCGGCGATGCTTGCCGGTCGCTTTACCTATCCTGCCGACAAACCAATCGAGACAATGATGATGACTGAAGACGAGGTGCTTTCCGAGTTCCGCGCCAGCGAAGCGCTGCTGGAAGGCCATTTCCTGCTTTCTTCGGGGCGCCACAGCGCGCACTATCTGCAATGCGCGCGCGTGTTGATGAACCCGGATCGCGCGGCGCGCCTGGCCGTGGCGGTGGCCCAGAAAATTCCGCGCGAAATTCGTCTGCAGATCACAAAGGTCGTATCGCCCGCCATGGGCGGCGTGGTCATCGGCCAGGAAGTCGGCCGGGCCTTGGGGGTCGACGCAATGTTCGTCGAGCGCCCCACCGGGACTTTCGAGCTGCGCCGCGGTTTCACACTGGCCGAGGGCGATAAGGTCCTGATGGTCGAAGATGTGGTCACCACCGGCCTGTCATCGCGCGAAGCGATGGACGCCATCGCCAGGGAAGGCGGACAAGTGATCGCGGCGGCTTCGCTGGTCGACCGTTCCGGCGGCACCGCGAATCTCGGGGTTCCGTTCTTTCCGCTGGTCGAACTGAACTTCCCGACTTACGCGGAAGGCGAAGTGCCCGCGGCGCTCGCCGCCATTCCGGCCAGCAAGCCCGGCAGCCGCAGCAAGTAACGGATCGAAAGATGAACGCCGCCATGCCCATCCCCGGCAAGCTGCGCCTCGGCGTCAATATCGACCATGTGGCGACGATCCGGAACGCGCGGGGCGGCGATCACCCCGATCCGGTGCGCGCGGCCGAAATCGTCGCGATGGCCGGAGGGGACGGAATCACCGCCCACTTGCGCGAAGACCGCCGCCATATCCGCGATGAAGACATCGCCCGCATCCAGGCGGCGACCGGGCTGCCGCTCAATCTGGAAATGGCGGCGACCGGCGAAATGCTGGCCATCGCCCTGCGGCACAGGCCGCATGCCGCCTGCATCGTGCCCGAAAAGCGCGAGGAACGGACGACCGAAGGCGGTCTCGACGCCGCCGGGCACATAGCGCAACTGGCCCCCATCGTCGCCCGGCTTGGCGATGCCGGGGTCCGCGTCAGCCTGTTCATCGGCCCAGAAATCCGCCAACTGGAAGCCGCGATGCAGTTGAACGTGCCGGTGGTGGAATTTCATACCGGCGAATACGCTCATGCCAGCGGGGAACAACGCACGGCGGAACTCAGGCGCATTGCGGATATGGCCGCTCTTGCCGCGCGCAACGGCATCGAACCCCATGCCGGGCACGGCCTCACTTACGACAATGTTCAGCCGATTGCCGCGATCCCGCAGATCGCGGAACTCAATATCGGCCATTACCTTATCGGGGAGGCGGTGTTCATCGGGCTCGAAGCCGCGATCAGGCAAATGCGCGCCCTGATGGACGACGCACGGTGATCGGGGATAGCGGCCTGCCGCAGCCCACTCTGGCACGAAAGGTGGCGTCATGATTATCGGCATGGGTTCCGACCTCTGCAATATCGAGCGTATCCAGGCCTCGCTCGACCGGTTCGGGGAACGCTTCGAACAGCGGGTGTTCACCGATCTGGAACAGGCCAAGGCCGCCCGCCGCCCCTTCACCAAAGCCGGGACGCTGGCCAAGCGCTTCGCCGCCAAGGAAGCCTTTTCCAAGGCGGTCGGCACCGGCTTTCGCGCGGGCGTATTCATGAAGGACATTGGCGTTATCAATGCACCATCGGGTGCGCCCACTCTCGCCCTTACCGGCGGCGCGGCGGCGCGGCTTGCGGCGATCACGCCGGACGGCCATGAAGCCGTCGTTCATCTTACTCTCACCGACGATCATCCATGGGCGCAGGCCTTTGTCGTCATAGAAGCGCGGAAATTGTGACCGACCATTCCGATACCCCCACTCCCTCCCCGTCGACCGATAAAGCGGACACTCCGCCGGAGAAGGTCAACTGGCTGGTCGAAATCCGCGGTCTCGTGCTCATGCTGCTGGCCGTGCTTGCCTTTCACAGCTTTATCGCGAAGCCGTTCTACATCCCTTCGCAATCGATGATGCCCAATCTTCTGGTGGGCGACCGGCTGGTGGTGAGCAAGTATCCCTATGGCTGGAGCTGGGTTTCCGCCTCGTTCCACATCCTGCCCCGGAGTAGCTGGCGAATCGCGGGCGGCACGCCCGAATATGGCGATATCGTGATCGTCGTCCCGCCGGACCGCGACGAGGATTATATCAAGCGCGTCGTCGCCTTGCCGGGGGATCGCATCGCCGTGCTCAACGGCCAGATCATCCTCAACGGCAAGCCGATAACGCAAACGATCGAACCCCCGCTCGAACTGCCGGTGGAACCGAATGCCCCCTGTGCGCCTGAGGATTATCCCAACCTCAAGGTGCGCAAGCCTTCGGGCAAGGAAATCTGCGAATTGCCGCTGCTGCGCGAAACGCTGCCCAACGGTGCCACTTACGTGGTGATCGACCATATGCAGCAACCGCTCGACAACGTGCCGGAAATCACCGTGCCCAAGGATCACGTGTTCCTGATGGGCGACAATCGCGATCATTCGGCGGACAGCCGTGCGGAAACCTGGGAACGCGGCCTAGGCGGCCCAGGGCCGCTTGCCAATGTCGGCGGGCGAGCGGCATTTATCACCATCTCGCTCAACGGCACCGAAACGCTCAACCCGCTGACCTGGTGGAACGCCCTACGCGGAGAGCGGGCCTTCACCAGCCTGCGCCCCGCCATCATTAAGCCGGTGGCCAAGCCCGCTGCCGCCAAGACGGGGCAATAAACCGGTCGTGGCGCGCAAGTTCCTCTATCTCGTCGCGATCCTGATCGCATTGGTGATCGCGGCGTCCTTCGCGCTGTCGCTGTGGTCGACGGAACTGTCGCGCCTCGCCTTCGTGCCACGCAGCACATTCGCGCAGCAGCCTGCGCTGGCGGCGAACACATATGAGAATCGCGCGATGTGGCTTGCCCGTCCCGGCATGGGGGCAAACGATCCGGCACATTGGCAGCCGAAAGGCGCAAAGCCTGCCGCCACTGCACCAGCCACCCCCTTTGCAGTCTTTTTCGTGCACCCGACCAGCTACCTGCGGGCTTCGGCCTGGAATGCGCCGCTGGACGACAGCGAATCGCAGGATCGGGCGCGCCTGTTCGTCCGCGCCATGGCCAGCCCCTTCGCGCGTGGGGGGCAGGTTTGGGCTCCGCGCTATCGCCAGGCTGCATTCGGCGCCTTTCTGACGGACAAGCCGGATGGGCAGAAGGCGCTCGATGCGGCCTATCGCGATGTGACGCTGGCGTTCGATCGGTTCCTGGCGGAAGCGCCGAAAGATGCGCCCATCGTTCTGGTCGGCCATAGTCAGGGTGCGCACCATCTGATCCGGTTACTGCACGACCGGGTGGCCGGAACTCCGCTCACCAGCCGGATTGCGGCGGCATATGCGATTGGCTGGCCGATTTCGCTGGAGCACGATCTTCCCGCCCTTGGCCTTCCTGCCTGCACGCGGGCGGACCAGGCGGGTTGCGTCCTAAGCTGGCTGAGCTTTGCCGAACCGGCCGATCCGGCGATGCTGCTCGACCTGTGGCGCAAGGCGCCGGGGCTGGATGGCAAACCGCACGGCACCGGCCCGATCCTCTGCTCCAACCCGCTCACGGGAGAACAGGGTGGCGATGCCCCGGCAAGCGCCAATCTGGGCACGCTCAAACCCGATGCCGATCTCCGGAACGGGGAACTCGTGGCCAAAGCGGTGGGGGCCAGGTGCGACAAGCAGGGCCTGCTGCTGATCGGCGATCCGCCGGACATGGGTCCCTATGTTCTGCCCGGCAACAATTATCACGTTTACGATATCCCCCTGTTCTGGGCGAATGTCGAAGCAGACGCGGAACGCCGCGCCGCAGCCTGGAAAGCCGCCCAATGATCACGCAGATGGCTTTCGCATTTTCCGAAGCGCTGCCCGATGGCGGGGTGCTGCTCGGGCTGGACCCCGGCACCAAGACCATCGGCACCGCCTTCTGCGATGCCGGATGGCGTTTCGCCTCCCCCGGCAAGACACTGCCGCGCGGCAAGTTCGCCCGTGATAAGGCCGTGCTGGAAAGCCTGATCGCGGAACGTTCGGCCAAAGGGATCGTCATCGGCCTGCCGCTCAACATGGATGGCAGCGAAGGCCCCCGCGCGCAGGCATCGCGCGCCTTCGCCCGCAATCTCGAAGCGCTCGGCCTGCCGATCCTGTTGTGGGACGAACGCTGGTCCACCGCCAGCGCCGAACGCGGCCTGATCGAACAGGATATGAGCCGGGCCAAACGGGCGGAACGAATTGATTCGGCCGCCGCCGCTGTCATCCTGCAGGGCGCTATCGATGCCCTTGCGGGCGCGGCGTTCTAGTTTGTCCGCCGAAGGACAATCACCAGCCCATCCGGTTCCGGGCCTGAAAGCGGCAGGACGAAACGCTGCGCATCGGCGCGGGCGCGGTTGAGGATCGCTTCCGGCACCGCCGGATCGTGCACAATCGCATCGGCGGAACCGAGCAGGCGCGCCTGCCGCAAGGTAAGATCTTCAGGATCGTCGCTGGTGAGAGCGATTTCGCAGCGCCCTGCGGGGGGCCCCTGCCCCCCCGTTTTCACGAGCCAGGCATCGACCGCTTCGGCTTCATGATCGCGCAGCGGATCGAGCATTCCTCCCTCCGCCAGCGCCGCATCGAGCGCGCGGCGGCGATCCCCCGCATCGGGCCAGCGACGGCGCATCGCGGCACGCGCTTGCTGCAACCGGTCCGCCAGCACACCGAGCATCTGCGGCAGCAAGGCATCGAGCCTGAGGCGCAGCGCCTTGGCCAGCCCCGCCGATGCCCCGCCCGTGCCGATGGCGACCAGCACCGGATCGCGGTCGAGCACGCTCGGCACCATGAAATCGCACAATTCCGGACGATCCGGCACATTCACTAGCAAGCCCAGATATTTGAGCCGCCTTACCGCTGCCCGCGCTTCGCCTTCATTCTCCAGTGCGACGAAAGCCAGTTTCGCGCCATGCGCTTCCGGCTCGTCCACCGGCACACCGCCCGCGCGCTCGACAAGCCGCCGCTTCGCCTCCGCCACGCTCCCCTCACCCAGGACAACCACCCGTTGCCCTGCAATGCGATGGAAGAGCGGCAAGCTCTGCATCAGGCCGCCAGCCAGTCCGGTATGCGTTCGGCCGCCAGCACGGTTTCCGGTTCGATCCGTTCAGCCACCACTGCCCACCGGTCCCCATCGACCAGCACTTCGGGAACCAGCGCCCGGCTGTTGTATGTGTTGGCCATGGTCGCGCCGTAAGCGCCTGCGGTGCGGAACACGCCCAGATCGCCCGCCTTCACCGTATCGATCACGCGCCCCATGGCGAAAGTGTCGGAACTTTCGCAGATCGGGCCGACGATATGGGCGGTCATGGTTTCACCCGTCGGACGCACGGCGGCGAAATCGTGCCAGGCATCATACATCGCCGGGCGCACCAGATCGTTCATCGCCGCATCGACGACCACGAACGGCACCGTCACGCCCTGCTTCACGCGGATCACCTCAGTCACCAGAACGCCCGCGTTGCCGGTGATTACCCGGCCCGGCTCGAACATGATCGTGGCATCCCAATCGCGGGTGACCTGCGCAACCATCGCCGCATAATCCTGCGGCCCGGGCAATTCCTCGCCCAGCTTGTAGGGCACGCCGAGCCCGCCGCCGAGGTCCATATGCGTCACGCTATGCCCCGCCGCGCGCAATTCGCGCATCAGGCCGCCCATTTTGACGAACGCCTGACGCGACGGTTCGAGATCGGTGATCTGGCTGCCGATATGCACAGCCAGCCCACGCACGGTCAGCCCGTCCAGCGCGGAGAGGCGGGCATAGATTCCCGCCGCCCGGTCATAAGCCACACCGAACTTGTTTTCCGCCTTGCCGGTCGAAATCTTGGCGTGGGTGCGGGCATCGACATTGGGGTTGACGCGCAGCGCGCACACGGCCCGCTCGCCCATGGCGGCCGCAATCGCCGCCAATTCGATGCCTTCTTCCTCGCTTTCCAGATTGAACTGGCCGATGCCCGCCTTCACCGCGGCGGTCAGTTCGCGCCGGCTCTTGCCCACGCCGGAAAAGACGATGTCCGCCGCCGGTATGCCCGCGGCCAGTGCCCGGTTCATTTCCCCTTCGGAAACGACATCCGCGCCATATCCTTCGTTCTTCAGCACGCGCAGAACGGCGAGATTGGGATTGGATTTCACCGCAAACGCCAGATGCATCCGGGGCAGAACCGCCGCCAGCGCATCACGGAACACGGCGGCATGGCGCGCCAGCGTGGCGCGTGAATAGACATAGACCGGCGTTCCCACTTCCGCGGCGATCCGGTCCAACGGCACGTCCTCGGCATGGAGAACGCCGTTCTTCAACTCGAAATAATCCATGTATCAGCCTTCAGGGGGGATATCGAAAGGGTCTTCCTTGCGGTCTTCCGAACGCGTGCGCAGTTCGACGCTGCGGCCGGGGTCCGCCTGGACCGGCACGCGCAGCAGATCGTCCGTCGATTTGGGTTGATCCGCGCCATAGGGCGCTGGCGGCAATGTGTGCCCCTTGGCCGGTTTCAGCGGCCCTTCCGAACCGCACGCAGCCAGCGCCAGCAACAACGAAACAGCAATCAGGCGGCGCATCGGTCAGTTCTCCATCCCAAGCGCCTCGCGCGCCTGTGCCACGCGCAATCTTACCTGTTCCGGCGCCGTTCCGCCATGGCTGCAACGCGCCGCAACCGATGCCTCGACCGACAGGGCGCTGTAAACGCGTTCGTCGATCCGGGAATCGATGGCCTGCAATTCCGCCAGCGAAAGGTCGTCCAGCGCCTTGCCCTGGCTTTCCGCCAGCTTCACCGCCGCGCCGGTGATATGGTGCGCCTCGCGGAAAGGAATGTCCGCCTGCCGCACCAGCCAGTCTGCCAGATCGGTCGCCGTGGCATAACCCAGTTCCGCCGCCTGCCGCATCCGCGCGGTGCGGAACGTGCTGTCCGCAACCATCCCGGTCATCGCCGCGATGGACAGGCCCAGCAGGTTCGCCGCTTCGAACACCGGCGGCTTGTCATCCTGCATATCCTTTGAATACGCGAGCGGCAGGCCCTTCATCGTGATCGTCAGCGATGTCAGGCAACCGACGATCCGGCCCGCATGGCCGCGCACCAGTTCCGCCGCATCGGGATTCTTCTTCTGCGGCATGATCGAGCTGCCGGTGCTGAGCGCATCGGGCAACGCGACGAAGCCGAACGGCTGGCTGGCCCAGATGATGAACTCTTCCGCCAGGCGGGAAAGGTGCAGCGAACACTGCGCCGCCGCCTGCAGGTAATCGAGCGCGAAATCGCGGTCGGACACCGAATCGAGGCTGTTGTCGGTCGGCCTGGCAAAACCCAGCGCCTGCGCCGTGGCCGCTCGGTCGATCGGGAAACCGGTGCCCGCCAGCGCGGCCGCACCCAGCGGACATTCATTGAGACGCGCGCGCGCATCGGCAAAGCGCGACCGGTCCCGCCGGATCATCTCGTAATAGGCCATCAGGTGATGCCCCAGCGTCACCGGCTGTGCAGTCTGGAGGTGCGTGAAACCGGGCATGATGGACGCTGCATGTTCGCCCGCCCGCATGACCAGCGCCCGCTGCAAGGCTTCCAGCCCCGCATCGGCCTGATCCATCGCATCGCGCACCCACAGGCGGAAATCGGTCGCCACCTGATCGTTGCGGCTGCGCGCCGTGTGCAACCGCCCCGCCGCCGGGCCGATCAATTCGGCAAGGCGGCTTTCCGTGGTCATATGGATATCTTCGAGATCCCAGTTTTCAGGCACCCCGTTCGCTTCATATTCGGCAGCAACCGCATCCAACCCTTCTCGGATTGCCTGCATATCGGCGGCAGAAACGATGTTCTGTGCCCCCAGCATGGCGACATGCGCCTTGGACGCGGCGATATCCTGCCGCCACAAAGCCTTGTCGAACGGGATCGAGGCATTGATTTCGCGCATGATCGCGCTAGGTCCTTCTGCGAACCTGCCACCCCACATCTGGTTGGAGCCTGCCGCCGTGGCCCGATTGTTTTCGAGAATATTGTCGCTGTCGCTCACGCTTGCCGTCCCGGGTCTCGCCCTATCAGTTGGCGGCTGCGATAGGCAAAGCGAGCCGCCTGCGCAACCGGCGGCTGACAAAGCGGCCAAGCCCGTTGCCTCGGGCACCCTGGACCGCAGCCACAAGGGCAGCGAAATGCCCGATTTCACCTTTGCCGATCCGGCGGGAAAGAAGCTGCGCCTGCCCGATCTCAAGGGCACGCCAGTCCTGCTCAATCTGTGGGCCACGTGGTGTGCGCCCTGTGTCACGGAAATGCCGCTGCTCGATAAACTGGCCGGCGACATGCAAGGCAAGCTGCGCGTGGTGACCGTCAGCCAGGATATGCAAGGGGCTGACAAGGTGCCCTCTTTCTTCGCGAGCAAGAAGTTCGCCCATCTCGAACCGTGGCTCGACCCGGAAAACGACCTCGCTTTCCACTATGGTGGCAACAATCTGCCGCTATCGGTGCTGTATGACGCGCAAGGGCGCGAAGTGTGGCGCATGGCGGGCGATCTCGACTGGTCGAGCAAGGACGCGCACGACAAAGTGGCCGAAGCCTTGAAGTAACCGCGATCTTCGGATCGCGCGATGCTGGCAGGGACAAGGCAGGCGCGATTCCCGCGCAGATTGCGCGCTATCGATCGCGCAAGGCAAGATCCGCGCCCGGCGATACTTCAACGCGAGCCCGGTCGAGACGGCGATAACAGAAACGCCATACCCCATCCTCGCGCCGGTA
>CAYXMY010000015.1:10201-35899 GCA_964466155.1 uncultured Caenibius sp.
AGCGTTCATGATAGTGGCCCCAGCCGTGCAGGATATGCGGCACGCCTTTTTGGTTCCAGAACAAGCGGTCCTCCATCGCCCAGATGCCGCTCGCCTCATCCGCGTTCATCAAGACTATTTCATGGGATTGAACCTGATGGATCGTGGTCACGCCCTGCATTAACGCCGAGAGATGGCGGACATTTTCCGCATTGCCGCGCATGACCTTGCCACCATAGCTATCCGACACATGATCTTCAGCATGAAGGGCCGCATAAGCTTCCCAATCCTTGGCATCGAGCGCACGCAGGCGGCGAGCCTTAAGCAAGCGAATGTCTTCCACTGCGAGGAGGCGCTCTACCGACCCTATCATTCAGGCAATCCAATCCGCTACGGGCGGTGCCTGAAGGCCAACCCCACACACCGGCACCCAATTGTCAGTGCAATACTCGCAACGCATGCGCCCAACGGGAAGCGCCGTGACATAAACGGTCTGTCGCCGGTCACGAACATTCACATTGCCGGGCGAAAACCTTATGTTCCTGAACCCGTTGGCGGTTGCACTCCGGCTCCCGGTGCCCCGCGATGCCCTTGGCCGGAACCATCGCACCGGGCGCGGCGCGACATTCATCCGCCCCGGCGACACCGACACGCTGAAAGGAGGCAGTCAACCCAAGATCGCTGATCGATTCATTCGCGCAATCTATCGGGAGTTGAACGAGGGCAACGCCCATATCCGTGACATGATCGAGCGGCTGGTAGATTCCGATTTAGACAAAGCGCAGATCGACGCAATTTCGCCATTTTCAACACTCCCTCTCACAGGGCGGAATTGCTCTCTCGCTTTCAGTTTCGGCAGTTTGAATTGTCGCGGCGCATTGCCCTCAAGCTTGATATAGAGTGCGCCCTGAGCGCCGCCGCGACCGAAAAAGTATATGCGTGGCACATATACCTTCGCTCAAAATGGAATCGCGTTGGATCGTCTGGGTCAGTTCCCTGGTGCAATGAAACGACGCATCAGCGCCAGCAACGCCAGGATGCCGAGCCCGATGAACCCGGTCAGCAATATTTCGAACGGCCAAAGATTGTGCGATGTCGGATCGGCGCTGGTATCGACGGCGATGCGCAGGATCACGAAGCCCAGCAGTGCAAGCGGCACGATGGCGGCCAGTCTCCATCCACCCATCCAACGGCGTATCGCCCAGATGGGTGCAGCTAACCCTGCGATGCCCAGCGCTGCCACGACGAGCATGAAGCCGCCAAGAAAGAGAGGAGCGGCCAGGCCGGCATTGGATCGCGAGCCGCTCATCTCTGCTTCCACCTGCTTGCGGCTCTTGTCCCGTAAATCGGCGACCCACTGGGGTTCCTGCGGTGCCCAGGGAGAAGCCGATGCCATGGCGGGGTGGCTTCCCCCGATCACATTCACCGGATACGTTGCGACAACGGGCATGTCGTACCCTCCATCACCGGCCCTGATCCGAATTTCGTCCACACGAAGACCGGGCTGGGACAGGAAGAACCACGCCAGCGCCTCGCCTTTTCCGGTATAAGTCACCGAAGGGCTGGTGCCCGCCGAAACCCGCTTCCCCTGGAAATAGGGGGTGATCCAGATTCCGATCGGCTTATCGGTTTCGTAGATCAGGTGCAGATAGAAATCCCGATTGGAGGGGAGCACGATCGACTGGCCGGAGGGGTAAGTCTCTATCACCGTGATCTTTGGCCCAGCCGCCCGCGCCATTCCCGAACCCAATGGAAGAAGCATGGTCAACGCAGCGAGAAGCAGGCGCAACCGCGAGGCTATGGGGGAGGATTTCATCGCTCGATTATGACGGGGTCCGGTTAATATTTGCCCTTTATGCTACACAGGTTGACCCAACGAATGGGAAGAGCAGCCCACCCCCTGCCCTTCCGCGCTTGGCAACAGGGTACAGGACGTCCTTCCCGTTGCCAGCCAGAGCGGAAGCTCGGCGACTGGCTGCAGCGGACACAGTTGAACGCCAGCGGCCTGTCAGGCCCTAAATATCGCGATTTTTCGGGGTTTGCCCGGACGAACACGAACGTCAACGGACAGGTATATGGTGGGCGGTGAGGGGCTCGAACCCCCGACCCTCTCGGTGTAAACGAGATGCTCTACCAACTGAGCTAACCGCCCCAAGAATGGGAGAGGCGCTAATAGCCGCTTTACAGGGCTGGTCAATCCGCCATTCGCGCAAACCCTATTTGCATGAGCCATCAAGATAGAAACACTGCCGGAGCCGCACTTCGGACAGATGACCCGACTTAGCCCCCCAATTCCGCGAAATAAGCGGCCATCGCTTCGGCAGCCTTCGCGGACAGTTCGATAAACGCGCGGCGGCGATCCGCTTCGTCTTCCACACGTTGCAGCAGACCCGCTTCCGTCATTTGCGCGATCCAGCGCAAGGCCGTGGTCGGGGGAACCCCAGACGCGATGCACAAGGAAGTTACCGAAACCCGGCTTCTTTCCCCATGGGCCGCCGTCAGATCGAGGAGAATGTCCCATGCCGGATCGGCAAACAGGCCGGAATCGAAGAAGCGCCCGCGCAATTGCCGTTGACGAATAATCTGGCGCACGAGCTGGGGATCGGGCCAATCGAGCGCACCGCGCGGAACGAGCCGGTTGCCCCGCGTCTTTTCCGCCGCACGGAAGCCGCGCCGGGGCGCTTCGACCTGCCATGGCGAATTTTTCCCCGCGCCATCTTCGTGGCACAATGTGTCCAGACGATCCGCGATCTGCGCCACCTGCTCTGTCAACCGTAGCAGCATCAGGCGATCTTCCTGCGACAGATCGCGCACGCGCAGGTTCGGGATATGGGCCAAAGCGCGGCCAAGCGCGATCATCCGCTCCGCACGGCTGGGATTGACGAGAATCTGCGGATGCGATTGATCGAGACAGGCAAAGACATCGTCCAGCGCTTCCACCGTGGTCGAAACCACAAGCTGTGTGCCGGAACGCGCCAAGCGTATATCCAGGCAGCACAAGGCGGCTAAAGCCGCCGCATCGGCAACAGGACAATCAAGCAAAATGACTTCGCCCGGTGCCAGCTCATCCTCTTCCCCAGGAAGCTCCGCCAGACCGCCGCAGGCCGCCAACCGGAAACCAGCCGCCGCCGCATCGTCCCGCATTTCCGCGCGGACATGCAGGCGGTCCGCATAGATCGCCACACCGCAAGGAAGGCCAGCCCTGTCCTGGGCGGGTTCATAGTGAAAATCCATCTGAGCCATAAACACCCCCGATTTTCGAACACAATGAGAACATAAAGGGATCAGGTCAAGTATATTCGGTCAGGGACGAATCTCTATCGGGGTGCCGTCGTCCACCAGGCTCCACAAATCCTCGATTTCCGGGTTGCTGAGGGCGATGCAGCCATCGGTCCAGTCCGCCGCCACTCTGCCCGGATAGCCGTTGGGTTGCCCGTGGATGAAGATATTCCCACCCGGCGAGCGCCCGCGCACATTGGCATAAGCGCGATCGGCGGCATTGGGGTAGGAAATGTGCAGCGACAGGTGATAGCGGCTATCGGGATTGCGGTAATCGATCACGTACCGCCCTTCGGGGGTACGCTCATCCCCTTCGAAGCGCTTGTGCCCTGCGGGGGCATCGCCCAGCTGGATGCCTTTGTAGGTCCGCAAGGGTTCGCCTGCCCCATAGAGGGTAAGCGTCCGGTTGGACTTGTCCACCAGCACGAAATCCACCGGGGCGGGAATCGGCGGCAGGAGCCGCACGGATTCCGCCTGTGCGCCGGCGGTAACCACCGGCAACAACAGGACAAAAGGAAAAAAGCGCCTCATGCCGGAAGGCTAACCGCTTCCGGCACCTGACTCAATCCTCGAACGGATCGCGCACCAGAATCGTATCGTCACGTTCGGGGCTGGTGGACACACTGGCCACCGGGCAATCGATCAGTTCCTCGATCCGGCGGATGTATTTCACCGCCTGCGCGGGCAGATCGGCCCAACTGCGCGCACCGGCAGTGGTGCCGTGCCAGCCTTCCATTTCCTCGTACACCGGCTCCACTTCCGCCTGATCGGCGGCATGGGCGGGCAGATAATCGATCACTTCGCCGCGCAGCTTGTAGCCGGTGCAGATTTTCAGCGTGTCGAAGCCATCCAGCACATCGAGCTTGGTCAGCGCGATCCCGGTGACGCCGGAAATGGCGCAGCTCTGCCGTACCAGCACCGCATCGAACCAGCCGCAGCGGCGCTTACGCCCCGTCACCGTGCCGAATTCATGGCCACGTTCGCCCAGGCGCTGACCGGTATCGTCATCCAGTTCGGTCGGGAACGGGCCGGAACCCACGCGCGTGGTATAGGCCTTGACGATCCCTAGCACGAAACCTGCCGAACCCGGCCCCATGCCGGAACCCGAAGCGACCGTGCCGCTGACGGTGTTGGAACTGGTGACGAAAGGGTACGTCCCGTGATCGACATCGAGCAGCACACCCTGCGCGCCTTCGAACAGGATGCGCGAACCTTCCTTCTTCACATCGCGCAGGCGTTTCCACACCGGCTGTGCGAACTGCAGCACGAAGGGCGCTATTTCCTTGAGATCGGCGATCAGGCGCGCGCGGTCCACCGGCGGTTCGCCGAACCCGGCGCGCAGCGCATCGTGATGGGCGCACACCCGGTCAAGCTGCGGATCGAGCGAATCGAGATGGGCGAGATCGCACACGCGGATTGCGCGGCGGCCCACCTTGTCTTCGTAAGCGGGGCCGATGCCGCGCCCAGTGGTGCCGATCTTGCCCTTGCCCGCGGCGGTTTCGCGCAACTGATCGAGATCGCGGTGGATCGGCAGGATCAGCGGGCAATTGTCCGCAATGGCGAAGTTTTCCGGGGCGATCTTCACGCCCTGCCCGATCAGCTTTTCGACTTCGGCCTTGAGCGCCCAGGGGTCGAGCACCACACCATTGCCGATGATCGACAGCGTGCCGGTGACGATGCCCGAAGGCAGTAGGCTGAGCTTGTAAGTGGTTCCGTCGATCACCAGCGTGTGGCCGGCATTGTGCCCGCCCTGGAACCGCACCACCGCATCCGCCCGGCTGGCCAGCCAGTCGACGATCTTGCCTTTGCCCTCGTCACCCCACTGGGCGCCGATTACCGTCACATTTGCCATTGATAGAGTCCCTCACCCTGCCAGGTGGATCCGTGCACGCCCTTCGACAGGACTCGGCGTGGCGGATAGCGAAAACACAGGCCTGCTGCAGGCCCCGATTGCGAGGCGCGCGTTACCGGCAGCAGCGGGAGCGGTCAAGGCATGAGGCATGCATCGCCGCCCATGCCCTTCAAAGCGGTTGCGGTTCCTTTCCGTTCAGCACGTGGCTGCAGCCCAGCGCCTTGCCCTCATCCGTATTGGAAAGGGCGGCAACGGTACGCCAGCCGATCCCGCGCAGGCGCGCCGCCGCATCGGTATCGTGCCCCAGGGGCAGGAACAACGTATCGCGCGGCTGCGCCGCATGCCGATCGACGGCAACCAGCGCATCGGTGTATAGCGAAAAACCGGTGGCCGGTTCGTCCATGCCGTGAATGCGGTAAGTGCCGCCCCGCCCCAACGCGCCGCGCACGCCTTCGGCATAGAGCGTGAAGCCGAACCAGCTTTGATATTCGAACCCATGCCGTTCGGTAGGGTCGAGCGTAATCCGCGCCTTGTCCCCCACGCTTGCGGCAACAGCCTTCAGCCCGTCGATCCGGCTGGCAAGCGCCCCCCCCGCATCGATTGCCGCCAATTGCTCCACCGCCTGGGCAAACGGCCCGGTGGCATAGAGCAGCGGGAGGTAAGCCTCGCCACCCGCTTCGCGCAATGCCCCGGCATCCTTGGCATCGAGTTCGCGGCGGACAGTTGCGATAGCATCGTGCGGCAGCGGGAACGGCCCCGCCGCCAGAGTATCCACCAGATTGGGCAGCGTGAAATCGACCGAGATACCGCGTGCACCTGCGGCAGTCAGCGCTTCGATAGCGAGCAGGACGATCTCGCTCACCGCGGCGACCGAATCGCTGCCGATCAATTCGGCCCCGAGTTGCAGACGCTCGCGCGAGGGATCGAGCCCATCGCCCTTGATGGTAACGACCGGCCCGCCATAACACAGGCGCAAGGGGCGCGGCGCGGTGGCCAGGCTGGTGGCGGCGATCCGGCCCACCTGCACGGTGATGTCCGAACGAACCGCCAGTGTGCGCAGGCTGGAGGGATCGACGAAACGGAACATACGGCGCGGCTGCACGCCATCCATGCGCCCGGCCATCGACTTCTCGAATTCGATCAACGGCGGGCGGACCCGATCATAGCCATGGCTGTCCATCACATCGATGACGGCACGGCTGATGCGGGTGACGGCGGCGGCTTCGCGCGGCAGCCGGTCCTCAAGCCCTTCGGGCAAAAGATCGCGGGTTGGATCAGTCATAATGCGATGCTCACTAGCCGTTCGCAGTGGTGCTGTCGAACCCCGAAAGCAAAAGCCCCCTCTCGCTGCGGAACAGGTCCGGAGCGAAAGGGGGCATGAAGCGGAAAAATCAGAACTTCAGTGCCATCGCCCGCTTGACGCCCGGCAGGGCGCGCGCGGTTTCGAGCACTTCGGCCGGAACCGGGCTGTCGATCGAGAGCAACAGCACCGCTTCGCCACCCGCTTCGCGGCGGCCGAGGTTGAAGGTGCCGATATTGATCCCGTTCTCACCCAGCAACGTACCGATGCGGCCGATGAAGCCCGGTGCGTCTTCGTTGACGATGTACATCATGTCACCGGTCAATTCGGCTTCGACCTTGATACCGAACAGTTCGACCAGGCGCGGTTCGGCATTGCTGAACAGCGTGCCCGCGACCGAGCGTTCGCCCGTTTCGGTCTTCACCGACACCCGCACCAGCGTGTGATAGTCGCCTTCACGCTCGGTCTTCACTTCGCGCACTTCCATGCCGCGTTCCTTGGCAAGGAACGGTGCGTTGACCATGTTCACGCTGTCCGACTGGACGCGCAGGAAGCCCGAAAGCACCGCCGCCACAATCGGCTTGGCATTGAGTTCAGCCGCCGCGCCTTCGGTATGAACCGAAATGCGGGCCAGCGAACCGGTGGTCAACTGGCCGACGAGCGAACCGAGCTTTTCCGCCAGTGCCATGTAAGGCTTGAGCTTCGGCGCTTCTTCCGCCGAAAGCGACGGCATGTTGAGCGCATTGGTGACGCCGCCGTTGAGGAGATAGTCACTCATCTGTTCGGCCACCTGCAGCGCGACATTGACCTGCGCTTCGCTGGTCGACGCACCGAGATGCGGGGTGCAGATGAAGTTCGGCGTGCCGAACAGCGGGCTTTCCTTGGCCGGTTCGTTCACGAACACGTCCAGCGCGGCGCCTGCCACATGGCCCGAATCCAGCGCTTCCTTCAGCGCTTCCTCATCGACCAGGCCGCCACGCGCGCAGTTGATGATACGCACGCCCTTCTTGGCTTTGGCGATGTTTTCACGGCTGAGGATGTTGCGGGTCTGATCGGTCAGCGGCGTGTGCAGCGTGATGAAATCGGCGCGCGCCAGCAGCTCGTCCAGATCGACCTTATCCACGCCCATTTCCACCGCGCGTTCGGGCGAAAGGAACGGATCGAAAGCAACGACTTTCATCCGCAGGCCCAGCGCGCGATCGGCCACGATCGAACCGATATTGCCCGCGCCGATCAGGCCCAGCGTCTTGTTGGTCAGTTCGACGCCCATGAAGCGGTTCTTTTCCCACTTCCCGGCCTGGGTCGAAAGATCGGCTTCCGGCAACTGACGGGCAACCGCGAACATCAGCGCGATGGCGTGTTCGGCAGTGGTGATCGAATTGCCGAACGGCGTGTTCATCACCACGATACCCTTGGCCGAAGCGGCCGGAATATCGACGTTGTCGACACCGATCCCGGCACGGCCGATGACCTTGAGATTGGTCGCCGCTTCGAGAATATCCGCCGTCACCTTGGTCGACGAACGGATGGCGAGGCCATCGTACTGGCCGATGATGGCTTTCAGTTCTTCCGGCGTCTTGCCGGTGATGACATCGACATCGCAGCCGCGCTCGGCAAAAATCTGCGCGGCTTGCGGGTCCATCTTGTCCGAAACAAGGACTTTGGGCTTGGTCATGATAGTTCCAATCCTAATACATTCGCCATGCTGAACCCGGTTCAGCATCCATCGAGCCTCCGAATACAGGTCGATGAGGGGAAATGGACCCTGAAACGCGTTCAGGGTGACGGGAAGGTCAGGCTTTCAGCGAAGCGTAGGCCCAGTCGAGCCACGGGCCGAGCGCTTCGATATCGGCGGTTTCGACCGTGGCGCCGCACCAGATGCGCAGACCGGCCGGGGCATCGCGATAACCCGCGATGTCATAGGCCGCGCCTTCGGCTTCGAGGAGCCCGGCAAACTTCTTGATGAAGTCCGCATCGGCGCCTTCCACCGTGAGGCAGACGCTGGTCTTCGACCGGCTGGCTTCGTCGGCGCAGAGGTGGCCGAGCCAGTTCCGGCTTTCCACAATCGCGTTGAGCGCGGCGGCATTGGCGCTGGCGCGAGCCTTGAGCCCTTCCAGACCGCCCAGCCCCTTGGCCCATTCCAGCGCGAAGATCGCATCTTCCACCGCCAGCATGGAGGGGGTGTTGATCGTTTCACCCTTGAACACGCCTTCGGCCAGCTTGCCCTTGGAAATCAGACGGAAGACCTTCGGCAGCGGCCATGCGGGGGTGTGGCTTTCGAGCCGTTCCACCGCGCGCGGGCCGAGGATCAGGACGCCATGCCCGCCTTCGCCGCCCAGCACCTTCTGCCACGAGAAAGTGGCGACATCGATCTTGTCCCACGGAATATCGTAGGCAAACACCGCGCTAGTCGCGTCGGCGAAGGACAGGCCTTCGCGGTTGTCCGGAATCCAGTCGCCGTTCGGCACGCGCACGCCCGAAGTGGTGCCGTTCCAGGTGAACAGCACGTCATTGCTCCAGTCGACCGCATCGAGATCGGGCAACTGGCCGTAATCGGCGCGCAGGATCGTGGGATCGAGATTGAGCTGCTTGGCAGCATCGGTGACCCAACCTTCACCGAAGCTTTCCCAGGCCAGCGTCGTCACCGGGCGGGCGCCCAGCATCGTCCACATCGCCATTTCGAAGGCGCCCGTATCGGAACCCGGCACGATGCCGATGCGATGCGTATCGGGCAGTTGCAGCAATTCGCGCATCAGATCGATGCAATAGCCAAGGCGGCTCTTGCCGATCTTCGCACGGTGCGAACGGCCCAGCGATTCGGTGGCGAGTTTGTCGAGAGAATATCCCGGCGGCTTGGCGCAGGGACCCGAAGAAAAGAAAGGACGCGCCGGCTTTGCCTGCGGCTTGGTAATCTCAGTCATAAATGACTCTCCTTACAGAGAGCTCGCGCGGCGTTGGGACCGCGTGGCCCGCAGCGGCAAATAGAAGCGTCCGCCCGCATGTCAAGCGCGCTGCGCTTTCCGACCATGGAAAACCGGACCGGACATGCCCTATCGCCACCCGATGGCAGGCCCCATCAACCTCCTGTTAATCAGGGAGAAAGCAATCTCGCGGATATGAGGCGCCTATTTCTGATATTACCGCTGCTGACCGTGTTGGGTGCCTGCGTGGACAGTTCGCGTACCGGCAGCGGGCACGGCAGCCGCCAGACGACTCAGACCTTCACCCCGCGCCCGGAAGTGCGCCAGTGCCTGGCGGAACTGGGCGGCACCGATGCCAATTTCACCCCCCTGCCCGATCAGTATTTCGGCGGCGGGTGCTCCAACCTCAACACGGTAAAACTGTCCGCATTGCGGGGCGACACCGATCAGTTCGCCGTTTCCAACCTGGGGCCGGTGACCTGCCCGCTGGCCAGCACTTTCGCGCAATGGGCGCGGTTCGGAGTGGATCGCGCCGCGCGCCAGATTCTCGGCAGCAAGCTGGTGCGCATCGAAACCATGGGCAGTTATTCCTGCCGCAACGTCGCGGGCACGGGGCGCCGCTCGGCCCATGCCACTGCCAACGCCATCGATGTAGCGGCTTTCGTCCTCGAAAACGGACAGAGAATCAGCGTTCTCAACCAATGGAACGATGGCAGCAGAGCCGAACGCGAATTCCTCCGCGTCGTTCACCAAAGCGCCTGCAAGCGCTTCGGAAGCGTGTTGGGGCCGGGTTACAACCAGGCGCACCGCGATCATCTGCATCTGGAATTGAGCAGCGGATCGTTCTGCCGCTAGGCAGCCGCCGGCCCGTTCATCGGAACTTGGGCTTCCAGCCAGAGCCGGACCGCTTCGGCTGCATGATTCGCGCCCAGTTTGCGCATCACGCTGGCGCGGTGAATCTCCACTGTCCGGGGGCTGATATTCAAAGTCTGCGCAATACTCTTGTTCGCGCGCCCTTCCGCCAGTTGATCCAGCACTTCACGTTCACGCGGGCTGAGCGCAGCCAAACGGCCACGCGCCATCACCATTTTCTTGTGTACGCTGACATATGTCGCAATCTGTTCCGCATTGGCCGTAAGCGACGCAGCCAGCCGTTCCGCCGTCAACGGCAAGGAGGCATAGTCCAGCGCGCCTGCTTTGACCGCGGCAACCACCGCGTCGACCTGCGGCGCTTCGTGAACCGCCATCAGCGGCACCCAAATACCGGACGCTACAAGGCGCGAACGAATATCGGTAATGCCGCCCTTGTGCGGATCGTCATAGGCCACGACAAGACCGATTGATGGCGGCGATTCGGTCAGTTCCTCGACCGTTTCATAGATCTCTGCATGATAACCGAGAGCAAAAGCATTCCGTGCGGCCTCAGCCCGGAATTTCGCCGTGCCGCCGAGGAAGTGAAGCGCGAAGCGTTCGTCGGGCACGGCAACCACCGGTATATCGGTGAGGCCGCCTGCCGCATTTCCCGCAACGCAATCTTCCCCCTGACGCATCGGCCACCCCCAACGAGCCCGAACTTTCATCCGGAAAATTTTCGAGAATACAGAATGCTATTGAGGATACCTCAAAAGCGACAGGGCCATCTTGTTATATAATTGCGAATACCTGTCAAGATATTCTCAATCTATTCTCAAGGGGGTAAACCCCTTGAGTACGGAGGGGGAATTATTCCGCAAAAGCGCGATTATTCGCAAATATTCGGATATCACGGAAAAGGATAATGGCGTTTGCCCCAAAGGCCACCAGCGAAGCTGTGCACGGAAAAATCGCAGTGGGGCGCCCACCAGCCGTTACACACCGCCCTAACTTCGCGATAGCCAGCCAGCTAGCCTGCCTGATCGCTACCGAATGTGTATGGCGGCAACGACAGGACCGCCGCCTTCAGCGCATTCCCCCAGGTCGAGGAAATCGTTTCAAAATAGGGATCTTCCGCTTCGATCCGCCGTTCGTGCAGCGGCTCGAAACAATCCCGTTCGATCACCAGCAGATCGAGCGGCATCCCGACGGACAGATTGGCTTTCAGCGTCGAATCGAAGGAAACCATCACCAGCTTCACCGCATCTTCGAAGCTCATCTTCGGCTCGTATCCGCGCAGAAGGATGGGGCGGCCGTATTTCGTTTCCCCGATCTGGAAGAAAGGCGTGTCGGAACTCGCTTCGATGAAGTTCCCTTCCGGATAGATCATGAACAGGCGCGGTGCCATGCCCTTGATCTGGCCGGCGAGCAGCAAGGATGCGGTAAACCGCCCTTCCCCCGCCGGGCCGTTGTCCGTCTGCGAAGTCTGGATCGTATCGCGCAAAAGCCGCCCGGCTTCCACGGCCACCTGAAACATCGTGGGCGCTTCCAACAGAATGTTGCTGCGATTGGCCGGGGTTTCGCCGCGTTCCTGCAAACGGCTGATGACCGCCTGCGTCGTCGCCAGATTGCCCGCCGTCATCAGCGTAATGATCCGGTCCCCCGGCACCGACCAGTAGAACATCTTGCGGAAGGTCGAGATGTTGTCGACGCCCGAATTCGTCCGGGTGTCGCTCATCAACACCAGACCCTTATCCAGCATCATACCAACGCAATATGTCATCACTATCCCCAGTTCGGCGCACTGCCCCTTTTGCCGCGCTAATGCAGCCCGGCGTTTCGATCAACGCGTGCGCCGTCCTACCCTTCTGTTATTGCGATTGCGACTGCCGCTCCACCGCGAGATGAACGTGCAGTTCCTCCTCCATCCCGCCATAGCTGATGCCCGTGACGGGTGCCGCTTCCTTGTAATCGCGTCCGGTCGCCACGCGGATATAACGCGCATCGGGGCTGATGCCGTTCGAGACGTCGAACCCGACCCATCCCAACCCCTGCACGAACGCCTCCGCCCAGGCGTGAGTCGCCTCCTGATCGATCCGGTCTTCAAGCATCAGATAACCACTGACATACCGTGCCGGAATGCCCATCAGGCGGGCTCCGCCGAGGAAGATATGCGCGTGATCCTGGCACACCCCGCGCCCGGTTTCCAATGCCTCTTCCGCCGTGGTCAGGACCCCTGTGTGACCCACTTCATAAGCGACATGCTCCAGGGTCAGGGCGGACAGGGCATGCAGCCGGTCGAGGTCTTTTTGCTGCCGCTCGCCAATCGCCGCAACCAGGGATCGCAATTTCGGCCCCGGTGCCGTGCTCGGCGTCTGGCTGCAAAAGCTCCATAACGGCATATGGCCGCTATGCGCGCCATGCACCCCGGCATGGTCTTCCGTGAACAAGGTCCCCCGGCATCGGATCACCACTTCCGTCGCGCCGGGCAGGACCGAAATCAGCGTCACATGATTGAAATTGTGATCGTCGTAAGACAGTTCTTCGTGAACCCCATCATACTCCATCCCCCAATCGATGATTTTCTGCCCTTGGGTTTCCTTGGGGATGAGGCGCAACCTCTGCAATCCGTAAGCGACCGGTTCGGCGAAACGATAACGGGTCGTATGTTCGACAGCGAGGTGCACGGCAAAACTCCTAGGCGATAAAGCGGTAGTCCTCCGCGATCGCGTTGGCGACCGACTGGTTGCGTTCGATGAAATCGATGAGGAATTCATGCAGGCCGGTTTCGAAGACGCCTTCGATGGTGGTGCCCGCCAGCCATGCGCAGGCATCCTTCATCAGTTCGTGACCGCGGGTTTCCTGCCCATATTCCCGCGCCAGTTCCGACAAGTGCTGATGCAACTGCTCGTAACTGAACAGCAGGCTGCGCGGAAAACGCCCATCGAGGATCAGGAATTGCGCAATGCCGCGCGGATCGATCTGCCCGGAATTGAGCCATCTGTAGAGGGAATCGCCAGCGAGCGAGCGCAGGACCTGATCCCATTGCGAACTATCCAGACTGCTCCCGACATATGCCAGCGAGGGCAGCAGCAAGTGATATTTGACGTCGAGAATGCGGGCCGTGTTGTCCGCCCGTTCGATCAGTGTCCCCGCGCGGGCGAACTGATAGATATCGTTGCGCAGCATGGTGCCATACGTCGCGCCATGGAAAAGCTGCGCCTCCCGCCGGACGGAGGATAGCACCGCGCCAAGGGTTCGCTCCCGCACCGGCCGCGACAATACATCTTTCAACGTCATCCAGCATTCGTTCACCGCTTCCCACACTTCGGAAGTGAGCGAAGTACGGGCAACGCGGGCATTGGTGCGCGCGGCTTCCACCATGGCCAGGACACACCCGGGATTTTCCTTGTCCCGCAAGACATAGTTGCACACCTGCGCGCCGCTATATCCTTCATGCAGCATGTTATAGTGATCGATCTGCCCCAGCGTCTCGATTACCGAGCGCCATTCTTCCCCGGCAGCGGCGGCCGGGCGGGTCAAGGCCATGCGAAACCCGGCATCCAGCAGGCGCGCCGTGTTCTCCGCCCGCTCAAGATAGCGGCACATCCAGAAGATACTGTTGGCGGTCCGCCCTAACATGCCCTGCTTCCCATGGTGTTGCGCCTGCCGCCCATCAATCGTCCAGCACCCAGCTATCCTTGGTGCCGCCGCCCTGGCTCGAATTCACGACCAGCGAGCCTTTCTTCATCGCCACCCGGGTGAGCCCCCCCGGGGTGATGTCCACTCCCTGCGGCGAGACAAGAACGAACGGGCGCAAGTCCACGTGACGCGGGGCCAGGCCGGACTTGGTGAAAACCGGCACCGTGGAAAGCGCCAAGGTCGGCTGGGCGATATAGTTTTCGGGTTTGGCGATCAGCTTCTTGCGAAAATCGGCAATTTCCCGCTTGGAGGATGTCGGTCCGATCAGCATGCCGTAGCCGCCCGAGCCGTGGACTTCCTTCACCACCAGCTCGCTCAGATTGTCGAGCACGTAGGCAAGGCTGTCTTTTTCCGCACAGCGCCATGTCGGCACATTGCGCAACAACGGCTTTTCACCGGTATAGAATTCGACGATTTCCGGCATGAAGCTGTAAATGGCCTTGTCATCGGCTACACCCGCGCCCGGCGCATTGGCGATGGTGATCCGGCCTGCGCGATAAACGTCCATAATCCCCGGCACGCCCAGCAGACTGGTCGGATTGAAGCTCAGCGGATCGAGAAAGTCGTCGTCCACCCGGCGGTAGATCACATCGAGCGGCTGATACCCACGCGTCGTGCGCATGCAGACGCGACCGTTTTCCACCCGCAGATCGCTCCCCTCCACCAGTTCCGCCCCCATCTGGTCGGCAAGGAAGGCATGTTCGAAGTATGCGGAATTGTAGACGCCCGGCGTCAACACGGCGACCACGGGGCGCGATGCGGCGCAATCGGGGGCGCAGGCGGCCAGGCTTTTAGCCAGACGGCGCGGATAGTCCGAAACCGGGCGCACACGCGCCTTGGTGAACAGTTCGGGGAACATCGTCATCATCGTTTCGCGGTTTTCCAGCATGTAGCTGACACCGCTGGGCGTGCGGGCATTGTCTTCCAGCACCATGAATTCATCCGGGCCGGTCCGCACCAGATCGATACCCACGATATGCGTGTAAACGCCGCCGGGAGGCGTAAACCCCACCATCTGCGGCAGCCATGCGCTGTTGTCGCGGAACAGACGTTCCGGCAAGCGGCCGGAGCGGATGATTTCCTGCCGGTGATACAGATCGCGGATAAAGGCGTTGAGGGCGCGCACGCGCTGTTCGATACCGCGCGCCAGACGCCGCCATTCCGTCCCGGTTATGATCCGCGGGACCATGTCGAAGGGGATCAGCCGTTCTTCCCCGTCCTGATCGCCATAGACGTTGAAGGTAATGCCGGTGCGCCGAAAGAAAGCTTCCGCTTCGGCGCCTTTGCCGGTTATCCAGTTATGATCCTGATCCTGAAGCCATTCCCAGTAATCGGCGTAGGCCGATCTGACTTCGCCTTTATCGGCGAACATTTCATCGAATGTCTGGCTGGTCTGGTTCATAAGCCTCTTATGTTGCACCGCAACAGTGACACATAACGGCCCGCTGTCAACCACCAAGAAAATCGCCTGAATATTTTTTACAGGTCCTCCAGTTCCCGCAAAACGGTGGCGATAGCTTCCGGTGAGTAGGCGAAGCCCAGATGTGTGCAACGCAGCGCGATCTCGCGGTCGCGCTCTCCCGGCCAGCCGCAAGACGACCGGGCCGAAACGATTCCATCACGCGGGCTCCACAAGGCGACCGTGGGCACGGGTGGCTTGGCAGACAGATCGGTATCTATCGGCGGCGCTTCCACCGAATGCCCCGTCACCAGATGATAGAGGCGCCAGGCGTTGTTGGCGCGGGGATTGCCGGAAAAAGGCGATCCCATAGTAATGACTTTCGCCACCATGTCCGGACGGCGGCGAGCCAGTTCCCGGGCGAACAGACCGCCCAGGCTCCACCCCACCAGTACGACCGGCCGGCCATACCGCTCACGCAATTCCAGCAACCGCTGTTCAAGCTGGGCGATGTTCTGCTCGGTCGGGCCGAAATTGAACCCCAACCCCCACCGCTTGACCTTGTGCCCCGCCCGTTCGAGCTGCTGCGCCATGTAGCGCATCCGCACCGGGTGGGTGCCGAAACCGGGCAGCAGCATGACCGTGCATGGCCGAGCCGCCCGCTTGACGGGAAAATGCCGCCCAAGGCGGCGGATAGGTTCGGCAAAGACCGCAAGTTCGCCAACAAGATGGCGCAGCGAAGGCCCCTTGACCCCGCGCGGGCGGCGCTCTCCGGCCAGCGCGGCCCGCCGGGCAGCCTCCTTGTAGAAGGCAGCCATGCGGGCCGCGGCACCGGCATCGTCGCGGAACGGATCGCCATCGTGCGGTGGCCCAGCCATCATCGCGCGAGGATCTCCGTCCCTTTCAACCAAGCCTCCGTTAGCTGCAGTCGCCGATCCGTTGGTTGGCGATTTCCATCTTGGTATGCATCTTGCCGCCCGGAATCTGCGGGTTGGAGGCGTCGATGTCCATCGTGATCTTGGAACTGGTGCTGGTAGTCGTGCCGTTCATCGTCATGACCGACTTCATGTTGTTGCCCATGTCGCAGGTCATTTTCGCATCGAGCGAATTCTTGTCGGAATTGAACTTGTCGAACGTGCAATTGCCCTGCGATGACTTCTTGATCATCTCCTCGTAGCCCTTGTCCACATCGGCCTTCGTCAGGCAGAATTCATGGCTCTGGCCCGCGCCGCCCATCATGCCCTTCATCTGTTCGGCCTGTTCCTTGGGCATGCCGGGAATATCGAACTCAAGCACCTTCACGCTGGAGCGGTATTTGCCCGGCTCCGGCTTTTCCATCTTGGCGGCTTCCTTCGCAGCCTGCTCCGGCGTCTTCGGGCCAGTATCGGATTTGCCGCAGCCAGCCAGAAGGAGAGCGGTCGCAAGCGAAGCCGCAAGCGGAAGAGTGAGGTTCATACGCATGAGTTTCTCCGGAAATTGTTGTGGTCGGCGAGCCCATATTTTCTGTTATCCCATTACGCTAACAGGGGAATAGCCTGCTGCCAACGATTGCTTGTCCACACATTCGTTCCCATATTCGCCCCCATGGCTGAACTCGTTATCCGGCGCGGACTCGAAGAACCCGATACGTCAGGCAGCTTCGTGCCGCACAAACCGCAGCGCCCGGAGAAGACGGACGGCGGAAAACCGTTCAAGATCGTCTCGGATTATGAACCGTCGGGCGATCAACCCACCGCCATCGCCGAACTGGTGACAGCGGCAAAAGACGGTGAGAAGACTCAGGTCCTCCTGGGTGTGACCGGCTCTGGCAAGACTTTTACCATGGCCAAGGTGATCGAGCATTTGCAGCGCCCCGCCCTGATCCTGGCGCCGAACAAGATTCTCGCCGCGCAGCTTTACGGCGAATTCAAAAGCTTCTTCCCCGAAAACGCGGTGGAATATTTCGTCAGCTATTACGATTATTACCAGCCGGAAGCCTACGTCCCGCGCAGCGACACCTATATCGAGAAGGAAAGTTCGGTAAACGAGGCCATCGACCGGATGCGCCACTCGGCCACGCGCGCGCTGCTCGAACGCGACGATGTGATTATCGTCGCTTCTGTGTCCTGCCTTTACGGTATCGGATCGGTCGAGACTTACTCCGCCATGATCTTCGACCTGAAGAAAGGCGATACGGTCGATCAGCGCGAAATCATCCGCAAACTGGTCGCTTTGCAATACAAACGCAACGATGCCGCCTTTGCCCGCGGCAATTTCCGCGTGCGGGGGGACAATCTCGAAATCTTCCCCAGCCACTACGAGGATATGGCTTGGCGCGTCAGCTTCTTCGGCGACGAGATCGAGGAAATCGCCGAATTCGACCCGCTGACCGGCAAGAAAGGCCCGATGCTGGACAGCGTGCGGGTCTATGCCAATTCGCACTACGTCACGCCGGGGCCGACGATGAAACAGGCATCGGAAGCGATCAAGTTCGAACTGTCCGAACGGCTCAAGGAACTGAACGCCGAAGGCCACCTGCTGGAAGCGCAGCGGCTGGAACAGCGGACCAATTTCGATCTGGAGATGATCGCCGCCACCGGATCGTGCGCGGGGATCGAAAACTACAGCCGCTTCCTCACCGGCCGCCTGCCGGGCGAGCCGCCGCCGACACTGTTCGAATACCTGCCCGACAATGCCCTGCTGTTCGTGGACGAAAGCCACCAGACGGTGCCGCAGGTCGGTGCGATGGCGCGGGGGGACCATCGCCGCAAGCTGACGCTGGCCGAATATGGCTTCCGCCTGCCGAGTTGCATCGACAACCGCCCCCTGCGGTTCAACGAATGGGATGCAATGCGCCCACAGACGGTGGCCGTTTCCGCAACTCCCGGCAACTGGGAAATGGAACAGACCGGCGGCGTGTTCGCCGAACAGGTGATCCGCCCCACCGGGCTAATCGATCCGCCGGTCGAAATCCGCCCGGTGGAAGATCAGGTGCAGGATTGCATCGTCGAATGCCGCGAAACGGCAACGAAAGGCTATCGCACACTCGTCACCACGCTCACCAAGCGCATGGCCGAGGATCTGACCGAATTCATGCACGAGGCGGGCGTCAAGGTGCGCTACATGCACTCGGACGTCGAAACGCTGGAACGTATCGAACTGATCCGCGACTTGCGCATGGGCGTGTACGATGTGCTGGTGGGGATCAACCTGCTGCGCGAAGGGCTGGACATTCCCGAATGCGGGCTGGTCTGCATTCTCGATGCCGACAAGGAAGGTTTCCTGCGCAGCGAAACCTCACTGGTGCAGACCATCGGCCGCGCGGCGCGCAATATCGACGGGCGCGTGATCCTCTATGCCGACCGCATGACCGGCAGCATGGAACGCGCCATTGCCGAAACCGACCGCCGCCGTGAAAAACAACGCGCCTATAACGAGGAACACGGGATCACCCCGCAGACGATCCGGCGCGAAATCGCGGATATCGTGGCGCACACCGCAGCGCAGGATGGCGTTACTGTCGAGATCGATGCCGAAGGCCACAACAATCTCGTCGGGCACAATCTGCGCGCTTATATCGAGGAACTGGAGGCGAAGATGCGCGCCGCCGCCGCCGATCTCGAATTTGAAGAGGCCGGACGCCTGCGCGACGAAATCCGGCGGCTGGAAGCCGAAGAGCTTGGCTTGCCCGAAGCGGAACACAAGGCCCCGCTCGTGGGCCGCAGCAACGAAGGGCGCCCTGGCACGCGCAAGATGCGCTATGGCAAAACGCAACGGAAATGGGGCCGTTAGATCGTATAGATTGCACGGCCAATGCCAACTGGCCAGCGGATAAGCCTTGCGGTTTGGCGCTTGCCCCTTGTGAAAACACGGCATTATAGGGTTTATAAAGCGAAACGCCCGGTATTCTTACAGGGAAACCTGGTCATCCGCCCGCTGCCTGAATATCGGCGGGTTGAATATTGGGAATCGAGCATGCAATTTCCACCGGGCTTCGCCCCTATTCGCCGCCACTTCATCTTCTCCCACTTCACAGCAGGCTGACGTGCAGATTCGCGCTCTCGTTCCTTTGGCATTATTTTCTCTTGCTGCCTGCAATGCCGCGGCCAGCGACAATGCGGTGCAAAAATTTTCGTTCGACGATATCCGGCATCGCCCCAAGCTTGTCGTCGCCGCGTCCCCCGATGTGACCGATGCCGCGTGGGCCGTTTCCGGCGATGCCAATTCGCTGCGCTTCGGGCGGCCCGATGAAGCGCCCCTGCTCACTTTGACCTGTGAAACGAAAAACAAGGCCACCCCGGTCATTCATATCGTTCGCAATGCACAGGGGGAACCGGGGGCCAAAGCTCTGTTCCCCTTCCTCAGCAACAGCATGAACGCCCGCTTTGCCGCTGAAACGCGCGCGCATGGCGACAAATGGCTGTGGGAAAGCGAAACCCCGGTTTTCGATCCGCAACTGGATGTGTTCCTGACAGGCGGCCAGGTGGAAGCCACCCTGCCCGGCGCTGGCACGCTGAAGCTGGCCGCCAGCCAGGAGCCTGCCCGCGTAATCACCGCCTGCCGCCATATGGGCGGTGCGGAACTCGTCAGCGCGGAGCCTGCCCCGCAAGCGTGACCAGGCTATCGGGGGTAAGCACTTGCGGCAATTGCTGCGCGTCCGCTCCCGGCCGATACCAGAGATAAAGCGGCACGCCCGCCACGCCATGGGCGGTCAGGAACCGCGTGATCGCAGGATCGCGCCGGGTCCAGTCTCCACGCATCGCGATCACGCCTGCCTTGTCGAACGCCGCCTTGGTTGCCGCACGTTCGATCGCCACGCTTTCGTTGACCTTGCAGGTCACGCACCAGTCGGCAGTGAACCAGACGAACACCGGCTTGCCGCTGGCCCGTGCCCTGGCCAATGCTGGCTCGCTGAAATCCTTCGGGGCGAGCAGCCCCGCTTCACTCTTGCCGCCGCCGGTAAAGCTGGCGGGCAAAGCGAGTGCCGCGAACAGCGCGAAAGGCGCCGCTATCACGGCAAAGGGCATAAGGGCAGTCTTGCCCTGACGCTGGCGGCGGCCTGCGATCCACAGTGCCAGCACAAGACCAACCACAGCCAGCACCGCCACCGCCATGAACGCCGTCCCGCCCAGCCTGCTCGCCAGCCACAGGAGAGCAAGCGCCGTCAATCCCATCGGCACCGCCAGGATATGCCGGAAAGTGACCATCCACGCCCCCGGTTTCGGCAAGGCGGCACGCAGCGGGGGCACGAAACCGATCAGCAGGAACGGCAAGGCCAGCCCCAGCCCCAGGGCCGCGAACAGCACCAGCCCCTGCGCCACCGGCAGCAACAAGGCCGCCCCCATCGCCGTTGCCATGAAGGGCCCGGTGCATGGCGTTGCAACGAAAGCCGCCAGCAACCCGGTGGCAAATGCTCCACCCGGCTTGCCATCGCGCGTGATCGACAAAGTCGGCAGTTCGAACACCCCGGCAAAATTGGCGGTGATGGCCACGGCCAGCAGCAGGAGAGCGATCACCACGCCCGGTTCCTGCAACTGGAATGCCCAGCCGATCTGCTGGCCTCCGGCACGCAGGGCAAGCAGCAAGCCGCCAAGGGCAAGGCAGGCGAGAACCACACCCGCAGTATAGGCGAGCCCTTCACGCCGCGCCTCGTTCTTACTCTCCCCCGCCCGCGCCAGGCTCAACGCCTTGAGGCTGAGGATGGGAAAGACGCAGGGCATGATGTTGAGCAGCAAGCCACCCAGCAGCGCCCCGCCGAGCAGCCACCATATCCCACCCTTGTCCGGCTGCGCAGCAAGCGGGGTTCCGCCAGTCGGCACATCGCCGGGTTTCGCTGCGAAGCGGATGCCGTTACCCGCATCGTCCATACGCAAGATACCGGTGATCGCACCGGGTTGGCCCGTACCTTTGCGGGCCAGTTCGGCGATCAACCAATCGCCTTTGCGGCTGAATGTCTGCGGCGCGGCATAGTCCGCCACTTCAGTCGTCTCGACAAAGACGTGTGGGGCGGTCAGCGCCATGCTGGCGGGCAATGGAATGGCCAGCCGCAGTTTTCCTGGCGTCAGCGCGAAATGGGCGGGCTGGTCCAGCAAAGCGGGGATCGCCGCCCGCCAACCGTCGAAGCGCGTATCGTTCAGACCCGCTCCGGGGTGGACCGTAACGGCCAGTTCGGCCCGCTCCGGCACACAGATCGTATCCGTACAGGCCAGCCATTCAGCCGAAACGCGCAGTTCCGCCGGGGTGGAGGGCACATCTCGCGGCACCTGCACCGGCACCAGAACGGCGTAATCGCCTTCATAGACGTGGTTCATCAGCGGGCCGATCTTTAGCCCATGCGGCACCGGATACTCCGGCATGCCCCCTTGCCAGCCTGCGGGAACGTGCCATTTCAGCATCATCCCGTAACCGGCATCGCCCGGATTGACCCAGTACCCATGCCAGCCCGGCTGCGGGCGGAAATGCAGCGCCAGTTCCATCCGTTCGCCCGGATTGCCCGCCCCGTTGGCGACCAGTTCCGCGGCGATGTGATTACCCGCGCCTGCCTGCTGCGCCCGTGCCGGGATTCCCCAGCCTGTTGCCAGCAGCAAGGCCACAGCGATCATCAGCCGATGCAGGGCGAAATGCGGCAATGTCCTTGCACTGATCATGCCGTCGGCTTTAGGGCAGGCTATCTGAACCCGCAATGGAAGCTCATCATGTCGGATATGCGCGAACTGGTCATCATCGGCGGCGGTCTTGTCGGCATGACGCTGGCGCTCGCCGCGGCGAAGCAGGGTATCGCCAGCCACGTAATCGACATGGCCGATCCCGCATCGCTCACGGCTGACGGGTTCGATGGGCGGGCTTCCGCCATTTCCACCGCAAGCTGGAACCTGTTCACCCATATCGGCCTGGCGGACCGGCTGGAAGGCAAAGGCTGCCCGATCGAGGCGATCGCGGTGACCGACAGCATGAAGCCTGGCCGGATCGACTTCAAGCCGCAACCGCACGAAGGCTCGCTCGGCGTGATGTTCGCCAACCGCATCCTGCGCGAAGTGCTGTACGAAGCCGCACGCGAGGAAGAGCTGATCGCCTGGCACGCCCCCGCCCGCGTGGCGGAGCGCCAGCGCGGCCCGCACGGCGTATCGGTGACACTCACCGACGGCAGAGTGCTGGAAGGACGGTTGATGGTTGCCGCAGAAGGCCGCCGTTCCCCCACCCGCGATGAAGCGGGACTCAAGCTGGCGCGGTGGGATTACAAGCACCGTGCGATCATTGTCGGGCTGACTCATGAAAAGCCGCATGACAATGTGGCCTGGGAAATCTTCTATCCCGCCGGGCCGTTCGCCTTGCTGCCGATGCTCGACGGGCCTGATGGCGAACATCGCAGCGCCCTGGTCTGGACGGTGGCGGAAAACGATGCCGCTGGCGTTCTCGCCTTGTCCGATCATGCCTTCGTCACGGAAGTCGCCAGGCGGATGAACGGAATGTTCGGCGAAATCCAGCTCAACAGCCAGCGTTCATCCTATCCGCTCGGGTTCCAGCACACGGCGCGCATGAGCGCGGACAGACTGGTGCTGGTGGGCGATGCCGCGCACGGCATTCACCCCATTGCGGGGCAAGGCCTCAATCTCGGCCTGCGCGATGTGGGCGCACTGGTCGAAGTGTTGACGGATGGCATGCGGATCGGCCTCGATCCGGGCGATGCCCAGTTGCTCAAGCGTTACGAACGCTGGCGCAGTCTCGATTGCTTCATGGTTTCCTTCACGTGCGACAGCGTCACCCGCCTGTTCGGCGTTCCCGGGCGTCTGCCGTCCGCTGTCCGCCGCCTCGGCATGGCAGGGGTGCAGCGGATCGGCCCGCTCAAGCAGTTCTTCATGGACGAAGCGCGCGGGATGTCCGGCAAGCTGCCCGCATTGCTGAAAGCCTGATCGGCAGACGCGGTTCGCGGTGAGGCACGGCGCCTTGCTGCGCCACCGCTCTTGCCAATCGCTTTATCAGTCCGCCGGAACCAGGCTTGGCTGTTCGACCTTGTTGCCGCGCGCATCGTGCAAATCGCGCGGATCGAGCACGGCTGTCGTTTCCAGAAGGTCAAGCGCCGCCTGCGCCGAAGCATAGCGTTCGGCATCGTTGATCCAGTCCTGCACCTGATCGCCCTTGGCGCCGGGCATATTGCGCACTTCCGCGACCGCCGCTTCCACGCGGCCACTTTCGAGGAAGGTCTTCGCCCGTTCGAGCCGGCGGCGCGGCGCAGGCGACGGCGAAGTTTCGCGGCGAACGATGAAAAGCGTATTCAGTTCACGTTGAATGCCGGTCCACAGACCTTCGTCATACGGGGCGCTGACGAGTTCGGCCGAAAGCCCTTCCAACCGCGCCATAAGCTGATCCAGTGTCACCGGATCGCGTGAAGCCTCGATGATCGTGCGCACGGCGTTGGGCCGCGCATCCCCGAACCGCAACCGAAGCTGATCGCTCAGATAGCCGAGAGGAACGCCCCGCTCCATCGCGCGGCGCGCGGCGAAAGCGACCAACAGCCCTTCCGCCCGCGCGGCATTGCCCGATGCCGCCTGCGCTTGCAGATCCAGCCGGGCCATGCGCTGCTCCATCGCGGCGATCCGCTGATCGAAACCGCCTTGCGCTTCCGCCACCTGGGCAACTTTCGCATCGGCGATGGCCCGGACAGCTTCGGCGGCGACGTCGGAATCGGTCTTGATGTCGCCCTTTTCGGCAGGCGGCACTTCGGGAATGGCGATAAGGGGGGCCGGATTGTGCCCTAACCCCACCAGCGTCCCCCAATCGAAGCCACGCTCCCAGGCCAGCCAACCGATCAGCCCGCCACCGACAGCAAAAGCAGCAACGGCCGACAAAGCCGCGCCTTTCCACCCGATCCCGCGCGTGGGCATGGGGCGCGGCGCAGGCTGCGGCGACAATGTCTGCTGGTTTTCATTCATATGATAGTCGGCTTGCACTATGCGATTACCCGGTTGCCCTGATGCAGCCAGTCAATGGCACATGTCCCTCGCCAAGGCCAGTAGCTCGGCCTCTCGCGGTTTTTCAGCGATACGGCACGCGTTCCAGCCAAGCCCGGCGGCATCTGCAATGCGCGGCCCCAGAGCCGCCAGCGCAATTCCCGGCCGGGGAATGGCCAAACGATCGCATTCCGCCGCCAGATGGCGCGCAGCCGCCGCAGAATGAAGCAGGACCACACCGCCGCCGCGCAAACGCGCCGCCAGCATGCCGGACATGGGCAGCGCCGCATTTTCATAGGCGATGCGGGTTTCGATCTCGATGCCGGGTGGCGGACTGAGCTGCACATGATCCACCCCGGTTACGCGCAGCAGGCGCCGGTCCGGACCTGCCAGACGGTCAACCACTCCTTGCAGGTAACCTTCTCCCACTATGGCGACTGTGAAACCGGCTGCCCGAGCGGCCTCAGCCGTTGCTTCTCCCACGGCATAGGCAGGCTTTCCCGCCCATGCCGTGCGGTCCGGGCCGAAATGGCGGACAGCATTCGCGCTCCCCAGCAAGAGCCCGTCGAACCCTTGCGGGTCGGGCGCATCCCATGGAAGCGGCCGGATAGCGAAAAGCGCCTCCCCCTGAATGTCGAGCCCCAGTTCCCGCGCCGCTGCCAGAGTGGCGGACAGGCCCGGTTCCGGCCTGATGGCGATCAGCGGCCGGTTCATGCCGTTCCGCTGAAATGCATGGCAATGGCTGGCCCCGCATGGGCGAGCAGATCGGCCGCGAGCTGTGCGGCCCTGCCCGGCTCACCCATCGGAAACCGCGCTTCCCCATCCACACGCGCCGCGCCATCGGGGCTGAACAGCGCCGCATGCATGACGATCGCTTCCCCATCGATTGCGGTGCGCACCGCCACCGGGCTGTGGCAATTGCCGCCCAATGCGAACAGCAAGGCCCGTTCCGCCATAACCCGATCATGGCTCGGCCCATCGTCAATGGCGGCGAGCAAAGCGCGCGTTTCGCGATCCTCCGCGCGGCATTCCACACCGATGGCGCCCTGCGCCGGGGCAGGCAGCCATTGCTCCGCCGGCAAGGGGGTCCCGTCATGTTTCGCGCCCAAACGTTCCAGCCCGGCGGCGGCCAGCAAGGTGGCATCCGCTTCCCCTTCGGCGAGCTTGCGCAGCCGTGTCGCGACATTGCCGCGAAATGGCACGATCAGGCAATCCGGCCGGGCATAGAGCATTTGCGCGGCGCGGCGCGGCGCGCTCGTCCCCACCCGCGCGCCGGGGGGCAGATCGGCCAGGCTCACCGCGCCGAACAAGACATCGCGAATGTCCGCGCGCGGCAGGATCGCGGCAATCGCCAGCCAATCGGGACGAATGGTTTCCACGTCCTTCATCGAATGGACCGCCGCATCGATCCGCCCTTCGTGAACCCACTGGTCCAGTTCCTTGGTCCTCAGCGCCTTGCCCCCAATCTCGGCCCCCGGCCGCTCCTG
>CAYXMY010000016.1:0-34049 GCA_964466155.1 uncultured Caenibius sp.
GGTGCCGGGGCATGATCGGACAATGCGGGCAATGGCCGATGCGGTGCCGCCCCAGCCTGGCTTGGCCAGCGCGTTTCGCAGATTGCCCTGAATCGCAAACAGCGCGCCTGCGAGCAGCAGCGCATCGAGCAGCATGCCCGTCTTCCGCCCCAGCCGCTGCGCCAGCGCGGCGACACCGGTCGCCAGGATCATTGCCATCGGCGGATGCAGGCAGACGAGATAGCGCGAGATCACGAAGGGGCGTTGCAGGTGGACCGCCACCAGTATCCCGATTGCCAGCACGAGCGCGCCCGCCAGCGTGGCGACGAGGCTGGCGGGCGGAGACAACCGCCGCTGCGAAAGAACCTGCCAGCCCAGCACGCAAAGCCCGGCAAGGCCCGCCAGAGTCAGCGGCCAGTTCGCCGTCAGATTGCCGAGAATTTCCAGTTCCATCGCCCAGCGCGCGTCGTTCAGGCTCGCCGATATCCAGAATACGCGGGTGTTGCCCGCGACAGTGGCGGCCTGGAAAGCCATCGTCGTGGCGAAGGGGATGGCTCCCAACAGGCCGATCAGGGCCAGCCGCCTTGCGCCTTGCCAGTCGCGGACGAGCAGCAGGCGGATGCCGAAGGCGGCGGCCACCGCGCCGAGGATCAGCGTGGCGGCGAAATGAACGAAGAAGGCGATGGCCAGAATGGCCGTCAGGCATATCGCCGCCCCGCGTGTTTGCGCCACGCGGAACGGTTCCGTGAAAGCGGTCAGCGCGGCGACCGCCACCGAACCGCAAGCGAAGGCGAGGAGATTCGAGCGTAATTCCGCCGCCGTGTCTATGATCGGGGCGGAACTGGCCAGCGCCACGGCATAGACGAACAATTGCCCGCGACGATCGGGCCGGGTTCGGCCGATCAGGAACAGCGCGGCAGCGGCGCAAACGATAAAGGCCAGATTTATCAGCCGCCGTGTCGCTATCGACGGTCCCAGCCAGTTCGTTGCCCATGCCAGAAAATAGAACAGCGGGGGATGGTTGTCCCGCATCCACGCCGCCGACAATACGCCCACACCCGGTCCGGGCCGGGTGACGTAATAGGTATAGAGTTCATCGTACCACGGGACACGGCCCCGGATCGCCACAATCAGGGCCGCCGCCAGAGCGGCAGCCAGGATCGCAAGCACCGGCGGTCTGCTATCCCGGATTTGCCTCATTTCGGACTTTGCCTTCCCGCGCAGATCATATCCGCAAAGTCAGGCTTTGTGCAGTGGCGATTTCCGCTCATCCGGCGGAGCGCTGTCCCCGGCGGCGCGCGCGCGCCGGGGGTGGTTTCGGGGTGGGGGCCTCAGGCCCGGTCGTAAGCGAAAGCGCGCACCTGGGTGCGGGCGCTGATGCGCCAGCCTTCCGCCGTGCGGGTGAGCTCGTCTTCGTACCACAGGCCGATGAACGCGGTATGTTCGCTGCCATCGTCCAGAAGCCTTGTCATCGGGACGATGGCGGCGGAGCGGGCCTGCGCCCGGTCACCATCCAGATCGATGATGACGGTGGTCGCGATGTGTTCCGATCCCTTGATGCCTGCCAGCACCGGGCGCAAATGCGCCTCGACATCGGCGACGGTGCCCACCGGGCCGCCGAACGCGGCGAAATCCATCTTCGCATCGGGCGCGAACAGAGCGCGGAAGGCGGGCCAGTCCTGCCGATCCAGCGCGTGGCAATAGCGGGCCAGAATTTCATTGATTTCCAGCCGGTCGGAGACTTCGCGCAGATCCATCGGGCAATCCTCTCTTTATGGGTATGCAAAGCGTCAGCCCTATGCGCGTTTGCCGCGTCCGCGCACAGGGAAAAATGCGGGCATGCCGATAAATGCGCCGGGCTGGCGTTGCCGGGCAGCTTGGCCAAATTCCGTAAGCAGAATGGTTTGAACGGTCAGCGCAGCATCATGGTTTGGCGCGGTCATCGGTGGAGCTGTGAAAGAGCTTCCATTCCTCGACGATGCGGCCGTCGGGCAAATGACAGTAGCCGACTTCTCCACTGGCTTCTTTGCGAATTTCGACCTTTCCACCCATCTTGACGCAATGTTCCGAAGCGGGATTTGCAATCCCTGCGCCCTTGTCTTCGATTGGCGCGGACTGGCTGCATCCGACAAGAAGAATTGCTGGCATGGCCGCTACCAAGATTTGCATTTTATGCCCCCCGTTGTCGGAATTGACAGCTTCCCGATCATTAGCCGGGCGGTCCGAAATGGCAATCGAGCGGATGTCGGTCCCTCTGGCCATCACAAGGTACTGGCTTGAATTTGTCCCCTCCGCCGGGCCGGGGGGACAGGGATGTGTCCCCCCATGGCCCATGCGTTGCGGTTCGTCAGGGGGCTTGTTGGCCTTCTTCGCAGCGCTTGCGGTCGCGGCGCTTGCAGGCGTCGACGGTCTGGTGCCAGCGGGCCATCGCGGCATCGTAATTCGCCTGAGCGGAAGCGGTGGAAGCCTCCTGCTGCCGGATCAGGGTTTCACGCTCGCGCACGGCATTGTCATGGGCCTGCTGGCTTGCCGCGTTTTCTTCAAGCTGCGCGCGCGCGGCGTTGGCCTGTTCCTGATTGAGTCGCGCCCGTTCGGCGGCATGCGGATCGGGGGCATCGTCAGCCGAATCGTGCGCTGGGCCGGACTGGGTCATTTCATCGGCCAGCTTGCCGTGCTGGGCCATGGCCAGCGGCGCCAGGCCGAATGCGGCCCCGGCAGCGCCGAGCAGCAGAAGAGTGCGGGAAAGTGCGGGCATCGTTATGTCCTCCGGCATGTTGTTGGGCGGGCACTGCGGCCGGCGATAGCTTGCCGTCCGATGACTATGCCAACCTCGCCCGTACTTTACCGCCTATCGCGCTCTTGACGAGGGTGAACATTTGCGGAACAACTTCGCCGCCGGAGATGCGATGCGCGTGCCTCTGGACTCCTGACCCCAGAGACCCCAGATCGCATCCCATGGCTCTTACCACCATTTCCGTCCGCGGCGCCCGTGAACACAATCTCAAGGGCGTGGATATCGACCTGCCGCGCGACAAGCTGATCGTCATCACCGGCCTGTCGGGCTCCGGCAAGTCAAGCCTGGCGTTCGATACGATCTATGCCGAAGGGCAGCGCCGCTACGTCGAATCGCTCAGCGCCTATGCGCGCCAGTTCCTCGAGATGATGCAGAAGCCCGATGTCGAACATATCGACGGGCTTTCCCCCGCGATTTCCATCGAGCAGAAGACAACCAGCCGCAACCCGCGCTCCACCGTGGCGACGGTGACGGAAATCTACGATTACATGCGCCTGCTGTGGGCGCGGGTGGGGGTGCCTTATTCGCCCGCAACCGGCCTGCCGATCGAAGCGCAAACCGTCTCCAACATGGTCGACCGGGTGATGGAACTGCCCGAAGGGACGCGGCTCTACCTGCTCGCCCCGGTGGTGCGCGCGCGCAAGGGCGAATACCGCAAGGAACTGGCCGAGTGGCAGAAGGCGGGCTTCACCCGCGTGCGGATCGACGGGGAACTTTACGAGATCGAAAGCGCCCCCGCGCTCGACAAGAAATACAAGCACGATATCGAAGTGGTGGTGGACCGCCTCGCCGTGCGCGAAGGGATCGAAACCCGGCTGGCCGACAGTTTCGAAACCGCGCTCAAGCTGGCCGAAGGGCTGGCCTATGTCGATCTGGCCGATGGCGTTGTGCCAGGGCGCGAGGCGGAGGAGAAGGGCGGTAACGTCACTGGCGGCCAGTTGAAGGGCGCGGGCATCCCTGCCAACCGCATCGTGTTCAGCGAAAAATTCGCCTGCCCGGTTAGCGGCTTCACGATCGAGGAAGTGGAACCGCGCCTGTTCAGCTTCAACGCGCCGCAGGGGGCCTGCCCGGCGTGCGACGGGCTGGGCGAAAAGCTGCTGTTCGATCCGCAACTGGTGGTGCCGAACGAGAACCTGACCTTGAAGCAGGGGGCCGTGGTCCCCTGGGCCAAGAGCAATCCGCCGTCGCCCTATTACATGCAGGTGCTCTCCAGCCTCGCGCGCGCCTACCAGTTCGACCTGACGACGCCGTGGAACGAACTGGAGCCGGACCAGCGCACGATCATCCTGCACGGCACCGGCGGGATGCCGGTGGAACTGACCTTCAAGGACGGCAAGAAGGAATACACCGTCGCCAAGCCGTTCGAAGGGGTGATCGGCAATCTCAACCGCCGCATGCTGCAAACCGACAGTGCCTGGATGCGTGAGGAACTGGCCAAGTACCAGACCGCGCAACCGTGCGAGACTTGCGGCGGCAAACGGCTGAACGAGAAGGCGCTGGCGGTGAAAATCGCCGGGCAGGATATCGCCGGGCCGACGCAGCTTTCGGTCTCTGATGCGCTGGACTGGTTCAGCGCGCTGGAGGGCAAGCTGACCGAGCAGCAGCAGCAGATCGCCCGCGCGATCCTGAAAGAGATCAACGAGCGGCTGGGCTTCCTCAACAATGTCGGGCTCGACTATCTCAATCTCGACCGGACGAGCGGCACGCTCTCGGGCGGGGAAAGCCAGCGTATCCGCCTTGCCAGCCAGATCGGCAGCGGGCTTTCAGGTGTGCTCTACGTGCTGGACGAGCCGAGCATCGGCCTCCACCAGCGCGACAACGACATGCTGCTGGTCACGCTCAAGCGCCTGCGTGATCTCGGCAACACGGTGATCGTGGTCGAACACGACGAGGATGCGATCCGCGCTGCCGATTACGTCGTCGATCTCGGCCCCGGCGCGGGCGTGCACGGCGGCGAAGTGGTGGCCGAAGGCACGCTGAAGCAAGTGCTCAAAAGCAAGGCCAGCCTTACCGCGGCCTACCTCAACGGCACGCGCGAAATCGCTGTGCCCAAGACGCGGCGCAAGGGCAACGGCCACAAGCTGACGGTGCACGGCGCGCGGGCGAACAATCTCAAAGGGGTCACCGCCGCGATCCCGCTCGGTACGTTCACCTGCATCACGGGTGTGTCCGGCTCGGGCAAATCCAGCTTCACCATCGATACGCTCCACGCCGGCGCGGCGCGCACGCTCAACGGCGCGCGGGTGATCGCGGGGCCGCACGACAAGATCACCGGGCTGGAACATTGCGACAAGGTGATCGAGATCGACCAGTCGCCCATCGGCCGCACCCCGCGTTCCAACCCGGCGACTTACACCGGCGCCTTTACCCAGATCCGCGACTGGTTCGCGGGCCTGCCGGAAAGCGAGGCGCGCGGCTACAAACCCGGGCGGTTCAGCTTCAACGTCAAGGGCGGCCGGTGCGAGGCGTGCCAGGGCGATGGCCTCATCAAGATCGAAATGCACTTCCTCCCCGATGTCTATGTCACCTGCGAGGAATGCCACGGCAAGCGCTACAACCGCGAAACGCTGGAAGTGAAATTCAAGGGGCAGAGCATCGCCGACGTGCTCGACATGACGATCGAGGACGCGGAGGAATTCTTCAAGGCCGTGCCCCCGATCCGCGACAAGATGCACATGCTGAACGAAGTCGGCCTCGGCTACGTCAAGGTCGGCCAGCAGGCGACGACGCTTTCGGGCGGGGAGGCGCAGCGGGTCAAGCTGGCCAAGGAACTCAGCCGCCGCTCCATCGGGCAGACGCTCTACATTCTCGACGAACCGACCACCGGGCTGCACTTCGAAGATGTACGCAAGCTGCTCGAAGTGCTGCAACGGCTGGTCGATCAGGGCAACAGCGTGGTGGTGATCGAGCACAATCTCGACGTCATCAAGGTCGCCGACTGGATCGTCGACCTCGGCCCCGAAGGCGGCGTGCGCGGCGGCGAGATCGTGGCGGAAGGCACGCCGGAAGATGTGGTGAAGGTCAAGCGCAGCTACACCGGGCAGTATCTGGCGCCGTTGTTGGGCAGGGGTGATAGCAAAAGGGCGGCGGCAGAATAATTTGCGGTCGATGGAGCTTTTGTAGCGCGATCAAGCGACCCTCTGCTGGGATTCCTGGCGTTCGGAGTTGCCTTCTTTATTTGTCGACCCTGCTCCCTTTCGTCATTCCCGCCTGCGAGGGAATAACGAAGAAAAGGGTGGCCGGTTTGTTGGAGTTCGCGTCATTGCAGAGGTGGCGCGGCTTAGAGGTAGTCGCATCTGGCTACCACAAATAGTTCCTATTTTGTTCTTTCCTACAGCCCCCCGTTTGGCATATCTGATGTGATTTTCTTCCCCAGGATGGAGGCGAATCATGTCCGATGGAATTGCGCAGACCCCAGCCACGCAGACTCCCGCCGCGCCGGTGCTCACCGGGCCGGGTGGGGAGCCGTTGCAATACTGGAAGGGGTGGGCGTTCTTTTACGACAACCGGGGCAAGCTCGTCCGCGTGCGTGAGGCGGACCGGCCTGACGAGTACCACACGGGAGCGCCATCATCGCAGGAAGACGCGGAAGACGCGGCGCAGGGCGATAGCCCGGCCTGCGCGGAGGCGGGCGATCCCGTGGCCCCGCTCTACGCCTGTTTCGATGCGCTGGACCGCGATGAGGATGACGGGGCGGATGAGGATTCCCTGTTCGCGAAGGATGCGTTCGACGATGAGGACGAATGGGCCGAAGACGACAACTGGCCGCTCCCCGATGATGCCGCTGCCGCATGGGATGAGCAGGCGGCCGATGCGGGTGAGAGCTATCCGGTGTTCGCCCGCTTACCTTATTCCGCCACGCAGGCCGCGCCCGGCCCGCATGGCTTCACCCCCGAACGGCGGGTCCTGTTTGCCGAGGAACTGGCGGCGAGCGGCAATGTCCGGCGGGCCTGCGCGGTGGCCGGGATTTCCCGCCATACGGCTTACAAGGCGCGGCGGCGCGACGCGGTGCTGGCGCAGGCGTGGGACGCCGCGCTGGGGCTAGCCGCGCGCCATGCGGGCGAAGTGCTGGCCGAACGCGCGCTCGACGGCATCGAGGAGCCGGTGTTCTGGCATGGCGAAATGGTCGGCACGCGCCGCCGCTATGACACGCGCCTGCTGCTCGCTCATGTCGCCCGGCTGGACATGCTGGTAAGCCGCCGTTCGGTTGCGCTTGCCGCCGGACGGTTCGACGAACTGCTCGCCCGGCTGGGCGGGATGGAGCCTGAGGGGGAATTGACCGCCCTGCCGCCTTCGGCGGGGGATTGTCCGGAAATCGATTCCTCGCGGCGCGTGCCGGGGCTCGCTCTCCCACGTGGGGAATGGTGCGCCCACGCGGTGCGCCATGCGGAAGATGGGGTGGTGGCGCGGGCCGATGCGGAAAGCTGGAGCGAGGCGATGTGGGAGGAACGCGGCCCTGCTCTCCACCATGCCGCCTGCGCGGATGCGGAAGCGCGCTGGGATGCGCACCGCGCGGCGGCCTGCGCCTATGTCGACAGTCTGGCAACGGCGGCGGAGGAAGGGCGCGAGCCCGCGATGGAATACAAATCTCTGGACGGGCCGGGCGCTGAGTTGCCGAAAGATTTCTGGCCGGAAGAGGCTGAAAATCGGGTGGCGGACTGTGTCACCCCTGTCACCCCCTGCGATGGCGCGTGGGGGTGGGGGCGTGCCTCAGCGGCTGAGCAGGGCGAGTTTGACCTGGCCGTGGCCCATGGCGGCGATGCCGATTTCACGGGCGGCGGCTTCGGACATGTCGAGCACGCGCCCGCGCGAGAAGGGGCCGCGATCGTTGATGCGCACGATCACCGATTTGCCGCTGCGGGGGTTGGTGATGCGGACCTTGCTGCCGAAGGGCAGCGTGCGGTGGGCGGCGGTCAGCGCCCTGGGATTGAAGACTTCGCCGCTGGCGGTGCGGCGCCCGGCCAGTTCGTTTCCGTAATAGCTGGCCATGCCGATGCCGATATCCTGCCCGCTTTCTTCCACCGGTCCGGTGCTGTCTTCCGGGATACCGGTGGCGGACTGTTCGGCGGCGGCAAGGTTGGCGGGTTGGGGAGCGGCGGCGTTGTCTTCCGCGATGGGGGCGGGGGCCTGAATATCGGCAAGGCCCATGATGCGCCCGGTTGCACGGTGGCTTTCGGCGTGGGCGGAACCTTGCAGACCCGCCGTTGCCAGGACCAGCGTCCCAAACAATGGCAGCAGGCGCGCGTAGCGTCCTGTCCGGTGCATCGTTGTTTCCCTCCGTCCCTGAAAAACAGGCCGGTCGTATAGCATCGCATGGGTGGGTGGAGTCGCTCGCCGGGCTCGCTTCATCCCGCATTCATCCCGGCTCACCGGGAATCGAAAGGCGGATTTCCGCCATTGCGGGGTGGCGGACGAAGCGAATCGCCCCCATGCGGCAGGCCGATTCTCCTTTTCCGCACGTTGTTCGCGGGTGTATGATCGGGGCTGCCCGGGGGCTTTCCGGATGCCGGCCCCGGCGAAAGGAGAAGAGGTGATGAAAAGCGGAATTCTTGCCTGGGGCGGTGCTTTCTGCGTGCTCGCCATGGCGGCGGCGCCTGCCCTGGCGGAAGATACGGTGGCGTTTTCGGCCAAGCTCGATGGCGCTTCCCAGCCGACCGGGGGCGATCCGAAGGGATCGGGGGCGTTCACGGGGGAAATCGATCCCGAAACCGGCGACTTGTGTTACACGCTCAAGATCAAGGATATCGCCACGCCCACCATGGCCCACCTCCACAAAGGCACCGCAGGGTCCGATGGCGATGTGGTGGTGAAGCTCAACATCACGGGCAACGATGGGGACGAATGCAGCGCCCTGCAACGCGAAGTGGCGAAGGCCATCGTGGCCGATCCGGGTTCCTACTACGTCAACGTGCACACGGCGGACTATCCCAAGGGCGCCATTCGCGGGCAGTTGACCAAGGTGGCGAAGGCCGCACCGTAACGGTGCTGCGCGGGAAACGGAGGGGGAAGGGCCTCTGTTTCCTGCGCCGCGTGCTGGATGACGTGCGGCAGGGTGAAGCGGGGCACGGACTGGCGCGCTTTCCCATTCGAGCGGAGACGGCAGGAAGGGGAAACCCGGCGGCCGATAACAGGCCCGCGCTGAAGCAGGTGAGTGCTGCCCTATGTTGGGATCGCATATGCAGATGGGGCCGACATTTCTGCCGACCCCATGCCTGCCGACTCCGTACCGGCGTTTTGGTCTCGAAAGGCCATTTCGCCCGGCGCTTGCGCCGGCACCGGTCCCGTCAGGCGGTTGGGTTTGATCCGGGGACCATTTCCCTGTCCGTCTGACGGTTCCGTAACCGATCACCGAATTGGCGCTTCACTTGGTTCAGGACTGCCCGAAAGCCTTCCTTCTCCATCCACACCGGTTTGGTGTTCCGGTCTGTTGGCTGCCGGACATCTCGCTCTCTTCGGTTCGCCACCGCCTCAGCCTTACGGCGTCGGAAAGGCGTGTTTTCCAAAAGCGCGGGTCCATTGCCGCCACATCGATCCGGTATTGGAACTGTCCTTGTCTTCCATCCCTTCCGGGTTGTCAGACCGGGCCAATTCCCCGTTTCGACAAGATCAAGGTGCGCCCAAACAGTGAGTCGTTCAAGCGAAAACTTACGCCATCTATCCACTTTTCGGCAAAATGCCAGTGGACAAGCGTGGATAAGTCAACGACTCACCGTAAGGGGCCGGGAAGCGTTACCGGTCGCGTTTCGCTAGCAGGCGCAGGCGCAGGGCGTTCAGCTTGATAAAGCCTTCAGCGTCCTTCTGGTCGTAAGCGCCGGCATCGTCCTCGAAGGTGACGTGGCGTTCGGAATAGAGGCTGTTCGGGCTCTTGCGGCCGACCACGCTGGCCAGCCCCTTGTAGAGCTTGAGGCGCACCGTGCCGGAGACCTTTTCCTGGCTCGCATCGATGGCGGCCTGCAGCATCTCGCGCTCGGGCGCGAACCAGAAGCCGTTGTAGATCAGCTCGGCATACTTCGGCATCAGCTCATCCTTGAGATGGGCTGCGCCACGGTCGAGCGTGATCTGTTCGATCCCGCGATGGGCGCGGGCATAGATTTCGCCGCCAGGGGTCTCGTACATGCCGCGGCTCTTCATGCCGACGAAGCGGTTCTCGACCAGATCGAGCCTGCCGATACCGTGCTTGCGGCCAAGATCGTTGAGCGCGGCGAGCAGTGTGGCGGGGCTCATCGCCTGGCCGTTCAGCGCCACCCCGTCGCCCTTCTCGAAGTCGATAGTGATGTATTCCGGCTGATCCGGCGCGTCTTCCGGATTGACGGTGCGCGAATAGACGTAGTCCGGGGTTTCCTGCCACGGGTCTTCCAGCACTTTGCCTTCGGAGGAGGTGTGGAGGAGATTGGCGTCGGTGGAGAAGGGGCTTTCGCCGCGCTTGTCCTTCGGCACCGGAATCTGGTGCTGTTCGGCCCAGGCGATCAGCGCGGTGCGGCTGGCCAGATCCCATTCGCGCCATGGGGCGATCACCTTGATATCGGGATCGAGCGCATAGCAGGACAGTTCGAAGCGGACCTGGTCGTTGCCCTTGCCGGTGGCGCCGTGGGCCACGGCATCGGCCCCGGTTTCCCGGGCGATTTCGATCAGCCGCTTGGAGATCAGCGGCCGAGCGATCGAGGTGCCGAGCAGGTAATCGCCTTCATAGCGGGCATTGGCGCGCATCATCGGGAAGACGAAATCGCGCACGAATTCCTCGCGCAGATCGTCGATGTAGATGTGCTCGGGCTTGATGCCCATCAGTTCGGCCTTCTTGCGGGCCGGCTCCAGTTCTTCCCCCTGGCCGAGGTCGGCGGTGAAAGTGACCACTTCGCAATTGTAGGTCACTTGCAGCCATTTGAGGATCACGCTGGTGTCGAGGCCGCCGGAATAAGCAAGGACGACACGCTTGATATCGGAATTGTTCGCCATTTGGGGGCTGCGCTCCACTGAAAAAATACGCCGGAAAATATGCGGGCGCGCCTATCAGGGGTTGGGGATTCCCGCAACCGGACTCCTGTCGAGCAGCGCCTTCTCCGCATCGAGCAGGTAGTCGCGGGTGATCGGCAGGGAATGGCGGTTGCGAATGTACTGCACCTGATAATTGCACATGCCGCCAGCCTCGAACGCAGCCGTGGAACCGGAGAGATAGAAGGTCCACATGCGGAAGAACCGTTCGTCGTACATCGCCTCGATGGCCTGGCGGTTGGCCATGCAGTGGGCGTACCATGCCCGCAGCGTCTTGGCATAATGCAGGCGCAGGGTCTCGATGTCGGCGGGAATCAGGCGGAATTTCTCGCTCGACGCGATCATTTCGCTCAATGCCGGGATATAGCCGCCGGGGAAGATGTAGCGGTCGGTGAACTTGTCCGTCCGGCCCGGCTGGCCCATGCGGCCGATGGTGTGGAGCAGCATCACACCGTCGTCGGCAAGCAGATCCGCCACGGCTTCGAAAAAGACATCGAACTGCGGCCGGCCGACATGTTCGAACATACCCACCGAGACGATCCGGTCGAATTGCTGGCCCGATCTGGCGAGCTTGCGGTAGTCGACCAGATCGAATGTCACGCGCCCGGCAACGCCCGCCTGTTCCGCCCGTTCGCGGGCCAGCGCGAGCTGTTCGGTGCTGAGCGTGATGCCGGTGACGTGGCAATCGAACTTGCGCGCGAGGTAGATCGCCATCCCACCCCAACCGCAGCCGATATCGAGCACCTTGTTGCCCGGCCGGATCGCCAGCTTGGCCGCGATATGGGCGAGCTTCGCCTCCTGCGCTTCGTCCAGCGTGATATCCTCGCGCGGCCAGTAGGCGCAACTGTACTGCATATGCGTGGGGTCGAGCATCAGCTTGTAGAGATCGTTGCCGATGTCATAATGATGCGAGATGTTGGAGCGGGCGCGGGACAGGCGGTTGCTTTCGCGCAGCCGGGCGTTGATCGCGTTGCGGCTGCGTTTGATGATCCCCGCGCGGCCCTTGCGCCGCCGTTCGAAAGGATTGTTGAGCCCGATCAGCGTGACGAGGCCCATGATATCGCCCTGTTCGACAATCAGACGGCCGCTCATGAACGCTTCGCCTGCGCCGAGCGACTGGTCGGTGACGATTTCGCGGGCAACCTGCTTGTCGGTCAGCCGAATGCGGACTTCGGGGTAGCCGGGCTGCGGTGTGCCCACGCGAAGCTCCCGCCCACCGGGGTGCACGACTTCCAGAACGCCTTTCTTGATTCCCTTGCGTAGCGCGCTGTCCAGCAGCCTTTCGAACATGCATCCTCCGTTTAACAAGGGGCGCACGATGTGGGTCTGGGCGCCCATGGGCAAAGTGCCGATCCGCCTGCCCTGTGGACCGTGCGTGCGTCTCGGCTAGGCCGTAAGTCCTTCGCGCTCAAGATAAATCACATCGCGTGTCTGTGCGAGCAGATGCTGCCCGGAATCGACGAACAGCATTTCCCCGCTGGCCAGCGCGCCCGAGGCCAGAAACAGGGCGGCGTCCGCGATCTCTTCCGGCCCGGTGCGGCGGCCGAGCAGGTTCATGAGATGCGACCGGCTGGCTTCGTCCGCCGTCTGATCGTGGCTGGCAAGGATCGCGCCGGGGCACAGGCCGTAAACCCGGTCGTCCGGGCGAGGCAGGGCCATCGCCATCATCGGAATCGTGCTGGCGAGCGCATGCTTGCTCATGGTGTAGGAGAAGAAATCGGGATTGGGATTGTCGAGCTTCTGATCGAGGATGGCGATGGCCCGGCGGCCGGAACCGGCGCGCGAATGCCGGAAAAAGGCCTGCGTCATGCGGGCCGGACTACCGGCATTGATCTGCATCGCTTCGTCGAAAGTCGCCGGATCGAGTTCGAGCACGCCATCGTATTCGAAGATCGAGGCATTGTTGACGAGAACGCGGAATTCCGGGTGACGGCGCGCCACATCTTCGACCATGGCGGTGCCTTCACCCCATTGCGCAAGGTCGGCGGCGAGGATTTCCGCCGAAGGCAGCGAAGCGGCCAGCGCTTGCGCATCGGCGCGTGACTGCCCGAAATGAATCACCACGTGCCAGCCTGCCCCGGCAAAGGCGCGGCAGATGGCCGAACCGATGCGCTTGGCCCCGCCGGTGACGAGAACGACTGGCCGGTTCATGCGGAGAAGCTCCCAGAAATGCATGGGGGGTGACACAGGTGACACAGTTCAATAGCGCTCTGCGCGCGCCTTTCCGGCAAGCGGAAGGCGGGAGCGGGCGGGCCGCCGGAAGATTGGCGGGAAGAGGGGAAGGGGCGGCGTGTCATTCGCGCAATGGAGCATATTTGCCCCATGTAGGAAAGCGCGGCCGCATCGGGCCGCGCTTTCACTTCGGGCAGCTTCCCGTTGGGGAAGCGGACCCCGCTGCCTGTCTGCCATGCCCGGGATTGCTGAAGCGGGGAGCAGATCAGGCAGCGTAGGGCAAGGCCACTATGGCCTTGCTTTGCTTAAGGCTTTGCTCAACGGCACTTCAGATCGCCGCGGTCGATGGCGCGGCCCAGCAGGCCGCCGCCCGCCGCACCGAGGATCGCCCCCAGTGTCCGGTCGCCATTACCAGCGATTTCGTGCCCGGCCAGGCCGCCCACTGCCGCGCCGATGACGAGGCCAGTGGTGCCGTTGTCGCGGCGGCAATAATACCGTCCGTCGCGGCCGCGCCACATGCGGTCGTTACGGCTCATCCGGCGCGGGTTGCGATAGCGGCCATCGCGATCGTACCGGCCGTTGCGGTCATACCGGTCGCGCCGGTCATACCGATCGTGGCGGTCGTCATAGTTCATCGAACTGCCCGCATGCACCGCGGCAGGAACATGAACCGCAGCCGGGGCCTGCGCCGCCGGAGCGGGGACTGTGTAAGCCAGCGCCGGAACGGCGGTGAAGGCGAGAGTGGCGAACACCCCTGCAAGAATTGTCTTGCGCATAATTTTTGTCCTTTCGCTTTGTGCGTTGGAAGGACGTAAGACTTGCAGCGTCGATCCACAACGTCCGATGAACGATCCGTTATGATTGTCGTTCTACGATCAGGTGCGCTTTGGATACGATGAGCGGAAAATAAGCCTATCCCAATGCGGCTTCTTTTTCTGCGTAAAGCCGGTCGAGTTCCGCCCGGCTCTTCTTTTCCGCCGCGGTCTTGAGCTGGCCGCAGGCCGCATCGATATCCCGGCCGCGCGGCGTGCGCACGGGGGCGGAAATCCCGGCCTCGAACACGATATCGGAAAAACGCCTGATCCGTTCCGGTTCCGAACATTCGTAAGGCGCGCCGGGCCAGGGGTTGAACGGGATCAGGTTGACCTTGGCGGGCAGCTTGTAGTGGCGGATCAGGCGGACCAGTTCGCGCGCATCCTCGTCGCTGTCGTTCTTGCCCTTCAGCATCACGTATTCGAACGTGATCCGGCGGGCATTGGAGGCACCGGGATAAGCGGCGCAGGCAGCCAGCAGTTCCTCGATGCCGAACTTCTTGTTGATCGGCACGATCTCGTCGCGGATATCCTTGGTCACCGCGTGCAGGCTGACGGCCAGATTGACGCCGATCTCTTCCCCGCAGCGTTCCATCATCGGCACCACGCCACTGGTCGACAGGGTAATGCGCCGCTTCGACAGGGCCAGCCCATCGCCGTCCATCACGAGCTTGAGCGCATCGCGCACATTGTCGAAATTGTAGAGCGGTTCGCCCATGCCCATCATCACGATGTTGGTCAGCAGGCGGCCATCGGCGGTGTATTCGGACGCATCGCCGTCGTCCGTGCCGAGATCGCCGTTGAAGTCCATTCGCCCCTTGGGCCATTCGCCCAGCGCATCGCGCGCCAGCATGACCTGGCCGACGATTTCGCCCGGCGTCAGATTGCGGACGAGGCGCATCGTCCCGGTGTGGCAGAACCGGCAATTGAGCGTGCAGCCCACCTGGCTGGACACGCACAGCGTGCCGCGATCCGCATCGGGAATGAAGACCATTTCGAAATCGTGCTTGTCCGCCGTGCGCAGCAGCCATTTGCGGGTGCCGTCGGTCGAATGCTGGGCTTCGATCACTTCGGGGCGGCCGATCACGAAGCGTTCCGTCAGCCAGGGCCGCATGGTCTTGGCGATATCGGTCATCGCGTCGAATTCGGTCGCGCCGCGATGGTAAAGCCAATGGTACACCTGCTTGGCGCGCAGCTTCGCCTGCTTCGCATCCAGCCCGGCGGCGGCGAACAATTCGGCGATGCGCGCCTTGGGCAGGCCGAGCAGATCGACGCGGCCATCTTCGCGCGGGGTTACGTCACGGGGGACGGGCACCGGGTCCGTAAGGCCCGGGATCGGCATGAGAGGGGTATGGGACATTGCGTGGCGCATATAAGGCGAGGAGCGGCGGAACGCAAAGATCGCGTGCTCAGGAATGAAAAGCGCGGCGCTCGGTTCGTCGTATCACCGGCATCGGAAAAATAATTTCAGCCTATTTCGGGCTGACTCGCGGGCGCGTGTTGACGCATGTGCAGCATATTTGTTCCATCGTTCCGGCGCGGATACAGGGCGCCCCATCGCATGGGGTGTTGCACGAAAACATCAGTAAAAACGGTGGGTTGAAGGCCGGGAAACCAATTCTGTAATCGGCCATTCAGGGTCTGCCGGCCAAGAAGGCCGCGTCTGAAGAATTGAATAAGGACATTACCATGAAGAAGTTTCTCGCAATTGCGGTAGTCGGTTCGGCGATTGCGGCTGCAACCCCCGCGTTCGCCCAGGACAATGGCGATGCGGTGTTCACCGGTCCGCGTGTCGAAGCCATCGTCGGGTGGGACAAGACCAAGGCGGGCAGCTCGATCGACGATATCTACGATCACAACAACTCGATGAACGGTTTCCACTACGGGATCGGCGCCGGTTATGACGTCAACCTCGGCGGCCTGGTGCTCGGCGCGGAAGCCGAACTGTCGGATTCGACCGCCAAGACCCGCTTCCAGGACGGTGACATGGCCAATTTCGGCTATGGCAGCGTGAAGGCTGGCCGTGACATCTATGTCGGTGCCCGGCTGGGTGCGCAGGTTGCGCCCAAGACGCTGCTTTACGTCAAGGGCGGCTACACCAACGCCCAGCTCAAGGCGCAGGCCAATTACAACGATGTCGACTACGGGTCGAAGTTCAAGCTCGACGGCTGGCGCGTTGGCGCGGGCGTCGAACAGGCGATCACGCGCCACGCCTATGCCAAGCTCGAATACCGTTATTCGAACTACGAAAAGGCGAAGTTCGAATTCGCGGACGGCGCGGATACGCACCGCTTCGACGTCGATACGGACCGTCACGAAGTGGTTGCCGCAGTCGGCATGCGCTTCTGATTGCGATATCGCAGCGATCTGAAAACGGGCGGGCCGGGGCATTGCTCCGGCCCGTTTCGTTTGGGCGCGGCCTGGCTTCGAATGCCTCGCCCTTGCGCCCGATGGCGGGAATCAGCGTAACCGGGCGCAGCCCAGCGTTGCCGCATCCATCGCGGTGGCGGCCCCGGCGAGATCGTAGCTGTTGGCGAAGGGATTGCCCTTCGTGTCGCGCGCGCTGACCGTCATCGTGGTGGCGCTGCGCATGGCGGCGACAATCGCGGCGTCCGTGCGGCCATCGGCGGACCAGGCATCGCCCCCGCCGCCCACCAGCTTGTAACGCTCCCCGCCGATGGAAAGGGTGATCTGCGATGTTGGCCCGGTTGCACGCGAAAGGCGGAAGTGGACCTGATTGCGCGCCTGCTTGCGGGGCCAGGTGCCGATGCTGGCATAGGGCTGATAATCGTGGCGCTTCGCGCTCGGCATGGCCATCGCAATGGCGTAGCAGCGCGGGATGGCGGGATCGCGGAAGCTGCCCCAGCTTTCGAACATGCCCAGACTGTCCTTCGCGGCCAGCGGGGATGCGGGCGCGGCGGCCAGCAACGCGGCGGCGCCCATCAGGAAAGCGGAGGGAAGAAGGCCATTGGGGCGGGGCATGGCCTGCCTCATCGCAGAATTGCAGGCGCGGGGAAAGCGCCGCCCGCGATGCCATCTTCCTTCAATCGAGCCCCCTCAATCCAGGGACGAGATGCGTTCGACGAAGACCCACCCGTCAGCCGTGCGGCGGAAGGTATCGGAATAGAGGCCGTTCATCAGGATGCGCGGATCTTCGCCCGTGCTGACATAGATCCAGTACGACCAGGCACGGGCGCCATCGCCGTCCACCTCGACGGCGGTGGTGGTAATCATGTGCCGGGTGCCGGAACCCGGCCCGGCCGAACCGGCGGCGCGGCGCGCGCGCACCCCGTCCATGATCGCGGCGGGGCCTATGGCCGGATCGCCCATCGGCATGATCCAGCGCGCATCGGGGGCGAGCATCGGGGCATAGTCTTCCACTGCGCCGCGATCCACGACATGCGCCAGCCGCGCAATGAGGTTGCGAATGGCGAGCTCGTCGCCAGGATCGGTGTGTGCCGTCATGTCATTCCCCCACAAGATCGCACCACGCGATCACATCGTTATCGGTGGCGATGAACAGACCGTCCTGCATCGCTTCCGGCTGCTGCGCGGCGATCTGTATCGCCTCGTCCAGCGGGCCGTAGAACAAAGTAGTGGCCGCGCCGCCTTCTGCCGCGCTGTCCAGATGATAGAGCCGCACCGTGGCCTGGCCGAAAGTGGTGCGCATCAGGCGCCACCCCGTTCCGGCGGGGCAAGGTCTTGCGGCGTGCGCTTCTTGCCATCGAGTTCGCGCGCGGTGCGCAATGCCTCCTGTTCCCGGTATTGCCGTTCGATCCGGCTCAGGCGGTTGCGGGCGCGGCTGGCGTCGGCGTCGCGTTCCTTGTCCGCACGCTTCTTCGCCTTGCGGGCCATGCGCAGATTGATGATTTCGGCCATGGACCCTTTGCCCCTTGCAGCTTCGGTCAGCCGGAATGGGTATAGGAAATCGTGAGCACTTCCCATTCCTTTTCCCCGCCGGGCAGGCGGACATTGCGCAAATCGCCCACCGCCGCGCCGCGCAAGGCGCGGGCCATGGGTGAACTCCACCCGATCCGCCCGATATCGGCGTTCTGTTCATCGTCGCCCACCAGCGTGATCGTGCGCCGGTCGTCGTCCTCGTCCGCGATGGTGACGGTTGCCCCGAACCATGCGCGCGACCGGTCCGGCTGGTCAGCCGGGTCGATTACCCGGGCGGCCTTCATCCGCCGGGCCAGATGCGCCAGTTCGCGGTCGATTTCGCGCATGCGTTTGCGGCCATAGAGATAGTCACCATTTTCGCTGCGGTCGCCATTGCCTGCGGCCCAACTGACGATTTCGACGATTTGCGGCCGTTCGGTGCCGAGCAGATGGTCATACCGTGCCTTGAGCGCCGCCAGCCCCGCCGGGGTGATCGGATTGCCTGCGGATTGCATGGTGCCGCCCGTTCAGCCCGGTGTTTGCTTGCCGAGGAACCAGCTGACCGTTTTCGGCCCGCCGTAACCGGCCTTGTCCGGGTTCATCCGCTGATAGACCACCGCGTTTTCGATCACCCGCTGCACGTAATTGCGGGTTTCGAAAATCGGGATCTGCTCGATCCATTCGATCCAGTTGCTGCCGCCGGTGCGCGGATCGCCATTGCGGGCGAGCCATTTGTTCACATTGCCCGGCCCGGCGTTGTAGGCCGCGACGGCCAGCGGATAGCTGCCGTTGTAATAGGTCATCATCCGGCCGAAATAGGCATTGCCCAATTGCATGTTGTAGCCCGGATCGGAAATCAGCGAAGCGCTGAGATACTGCATACCGAGCTTGCCCGCCTGTTCCTGCGCGGTGCTGGGCATGAGCTGCATCAGGCCGCGCGCGCCCGCATGGCTGACGGCGTTTTCGGCAAACTGGCTTTCCTGACGGCTGATGGCGTGGACCATCGTCCAGTCTGTTCCCGGCGGCGCCGGCAAAGTGGGGAAGGCCGCGGCATGGAAATCGTCGAAGCCGTGTTCGGCCGCCTTCTCCCCATTGATGACGGCGAGATCGCGCCGCCCCAAGCTCTGCGCCAGTTCGTGAATCAGCGCGTGTTCGTCTTCGCTGCGCGCCTGATCGGCGATTTCGCGGAAGAAGCGTACCGATACGCTCCACGGAGCATTGCGGGCGACTTCCCGCACCGCCGCCGTCAACGGGCGGGCGTAGAAGGCGGCGCGTTCATCCTTGGAAGGAACCGCGTTGGACGTGCGGCGCAGTTCGGGAATCGAACGGCCCAGCCGCTCCAGCGCGAGCATGCCGTAGAACTGGTCGGGATAATTGGCCGCCATGTTGAAATAGCGTTGGGCGCCGGACCGGTCGCCCCCGCGTTCGGAAGCGAGGCCCGCCCAGTAGAATCCCTTCGAACGGGTCTGCGGCGTGCGCGCCGCCGCGCCATAGCGATAGAACAGCGGCGCGGCGGAGCGGGCATCGCCCAGTTCCCACAGCGATTTGGTCCCGCCCAGCCACATCAGCGAAGTGTAATCGTCCCGCAGCTTGTAAGTGAGCGCGCTGATATCGGTGCCGGGCGCGAAAGCGTCGTCCGCCGAAGCGGCGATCTGCTGCGCCGTGCGGGCGCCGCCGCTGCGGGCGATGTTCAGCAATTCCTCGATCCAGTCGGTCGGCGAAAGCGGCAGGCTCCCCAGCTTGGGGCGGTTGGCCAGCAAATTGGCCGCATCGGCGGAACGGCCCATGCGGCGCAATTGCCGCGACATGTTGAACAGATAACCCGGATCGTTGCGCGCTTCGCCGGGGATCGCCATGCCGAGCGCAGCCGGATCGCTGCCCTGCGTGGCGGACATGCGCACCATGAACACCTGGCGCTTGTCGGGCGAGACGTAGGCGAACTGGCGCGTGGCCGCCGCCATGTCGCGGTTCCACAACAGCGCATCCATCCGCGCGTCCTGATCGGCGGGCGTGAACTGGCTCCCGTACATCGATTGCAGCGTGGCTTCGGCCGTCTGGCTCATCGAGCCGCCGCGCCATGCTTCGCGCGCCCACTGCGCCGCCTGCGGCCGGCCGAGCGTCGACAGGGCCAGCGCGTATTGCGCCTTGGCCGGATTGGTCAGCGGCGGGAAGCGGTCGAAAAAGGCCACGACCCGCTGCGGCGGGATGGCGGTTTGATCCAGCTTCGCCTCGGCATAGCCGCGCAGCCGCGCTTCGAAGGGGAAACCGGGATAGGTCAGCAGGAAATTGGCATAATCGTCAAAACCGAACTGGCTGGATGCGGTCAGCCTTTGCCAGAGGTCGATCGCCGAGGTCATCTGTCCCGGCCCGCTGGCGACTAGCGAGGCGCGCGCCTGATCCCATGCGGCTGGGTCCTGCGCCTGAACCGGCACGGAAGCCGTCAGAACTGGCAAGAGCATGACGGAAGCGAGCTTTTGAATGCGGACCATACTGGACATCCTGGCCATAGGCTCCTTATCAGGCGCTGAACGACGTATCTCCCGAAAGGTGTCCCATGGGGGAGATTCGCCACCTATATTGGGGCAATTGCAGAGGCGAAGTCCATGTTTTCCGGTTCTATTCCGGCTTTAGTAACACCTTTTCGCGAAGGTTCGGTCGATGAAGCCGCATTCCGCCGTCTGGTCGACTGGCAGATCGAGAGCGGTTCGACCGCGCTCGTGCCGTGCGGAACCACCGGTGAAGCCTCGACGCTGACCAACGAAGAGCATCACCGGGTCATTGAAATCTGCGTCGAACAGGCGGCGGGCCGGGTGCCGGTCATCGCCGGATGCGGGTCGAACGACACCCGGACCGCGTTGATGCATATGGAATTTTCGCGCAAGTGCGGCGCCAGCGCCGCGCTGGTCGTCGCGCCTTATTATAACCGGCCCAATCAGGAAGGGCTGATCGCCCACTTTTCCCATCTGGCGGAAAACGGCGATTTGCCGATTGTGGTGTACAACGTGCCCGGCCGCACGGTGACCGATATCGCCCCGGAAACCGTGATCGAACTGGCCAACCGCTATCCGGACAAGATCGTGGGCATCAAGGATGCCAGCGGCGACCTGTCGCGCGTGACCGATCACCGCAGGGGGATTTTGGGCGCGTTCTGCCAGCTTTCGGGCGACGATGAATTGTGGCTGCCGCACAGCGCGGCGGGCGGTATGGGCTGCATTTCGGTATCGGCCAATGTCGCCCCGCGCCTTTGCGCCGATTTCCAGGCGGCCATCGCCGCCAACGATCTCACCCGCGCACGGGAATTGAACGACAAGCTTTATCCGCTGCATTACGCGATGTTCGAAGATGCCTCGCCCGGTCCGGTGAAGTACGCGCTGACCCGCGTGCACGGCTGGATGGGCGAAGATATGCGCCTGCCGCTCACCCCCTGCAGTGCCGCCGCGCGCAAGGCGGTGGACGAGGCGCTGGTGCACGCCGGGCTGGTGTAAAGCCGCCTGCGTCTTTTCTTTTCGTCATTCCTGCCTGCGCGCGAATGACGAAAAGAGAAATGCACAGGCCCGGCGGCGGGGAATAACGGGGGCGGGCTTTGCAATCGCCGCGCGAGGCCCTACATGCCGCCGACCATGGCACGCCCCAAACCTTCGACATTCGACAAGAAAAAAACCGTCGCGGAAAATCGCCGCGCGCGCTTCGATTATCATATCGATGAAACGTTCGAGGCAGGCATTGCGCTGACCGGGACCGAAGTCAAATCGCTGCGCTTCGGGGAAGGGTCGATCGGCGAAGCCTATGCCGAGATCAAGGGCGCGGAATGCTGGCTTATCAATTCCAACGTGCCCGAATTCAGCCACGGCAACCGGTTCAACCATGAACCGAAACGGCCGCGCAAGCTGCTGCTGCACCAGCGGGAAATTGCCCGCCTGCAAGGCGCGGTGGAGCGCAAGGGCATGACGCTGGTGCCGCTGTCGGTCTATTTCAATTCGCGCGGGCGGGCCAAGGTCGAACTGGCGCTGGCCAAGGGCAAGCAGACTCACGACAAGCGCGCCAGCATCAAGGAACGCGACTGGAAGCGCGATCAGGCGCGCATCATGCGCGACCGCGGTTGACGCGGCGTTCCGGGAAACGCGCGGCGCGGCATCTGCCCGCCGCATGCCAGCCCGGCTTGGGCGAATTGCGGCTTGGCGGTTGCCTTGCCTTCGGCAAAGAGGCATCCATTCACCGTGCGTTCGGCAGGGGAACGGCATGGCGGGGCGATGCTCGCCCCATGCGCCTCGCCTTTGCCGTAGCGGCCCGATCCAACCCATGAAATTGAGTAACGTGAAAACCCGATTTGCAGACTGGACCCGCCGGAACATGCCCACGCGGGAGCAAATGGAGCGCAATCGCTGGATTCGCCCCTTTTCCCACCGCGTCCTGCGCTCCGAACTGTGGCGCTTCACGCGCCGTTCCGTGCCGCGCGGGGTGGCGCTGGGGATGCTGGTCGGGATTATCGTCCCTTTCGCGCAGATCCTGTTTGCCGCCTTGCTCAGCATGTCGGTGCGCGCGAACGTGCCGGTGGCCGCGCTGACCACGTTCATCACCAATCCGTTCACCACCCCGCTGCTGTGGATGGCGGCCTACAAGGTCGGCAGTTGGCTGCTGCACGTCGATGCGATGACCATGGTCGCGCCGGTCAATGCCGCGATTGAGCACACCGAATTGCGCGATGCGCTGCAATGGCTGACGGGCGCCACATTGGTGACGGCCTTCGGTCTGGTGCTGATCGCAATCGTTGCCTCCGCGCTCAGCTATGTCATCACCGGCTTCGCCTGGCGCGCGTGGATCGCCCGCAAGCGCAAGGCGCGGGTGCTGCGCGCGCTGAACGGGGTGCCCGCCGATGGGCGGGCGTCCGTATGACGGGGGAGGCAATCGCCGGACGGCGGGGCGATGCGATACTGGTCGGGGCGGCGCTGCTGGCCAGCATGGTGCTGATCTGGTTGGTGACGGGCAAGGGGCTGGCGGCGGTCGCTTATGGCGGCGGGCTCCTCGTGCTGGGCGCGCTGGCCTATGTGCTCGCCCGGCCCAGGGCCGAAGTTCTTGCCGCCGATCTGGCGCTGCCGGATTGGTCGGTAACGGTTGCCGCTATCGAACGCGGCGATTGCGCGGTGGCGATCACGGACAAGGCCAACCGGCTGGTTTGCGCCAACCGGCTCTATATCGAATGGTTCGGCGTCGATACCGCGCCGCCTGCGCTCGCGCTCGAAATGCCGTCGCTCGAACAGATGTCGCGAGCGGCCCGTGCGGCGTGGCGCGATGGCGCGGCCCATGCCGATCACCTGATCGGGGCGGGCACGCTGGCCCATCGTAGCTGGCGGGCCGAAGTGGTCCGCGCCGGGCGGGGGGAGGATTTTCTCGTCTGGCGGTTCATGGCCTTGTCGGTGGACGATCCGCTGGCCGATCTGGGCGAGCGGCTGACCGGGGCGTTCGGCGCCACCTTGTCGCGCGCCGGGGTGGAAGCGGTGCTGGTCGGGCCGGAAGGGACGATTCGCGCCGCCACCTCAGGCTTCGCGCTGCGCGCCGTGGGCGATGACCATGCAACGATGGCCGGGCAGGATTTCGTCGCCCTGCTCCGCACGGATGAGCGGGACCGGATCTATTTCGCCCGCGAAGGGCGCAAGGGGACGCCGCAAACGCTGATTAACGTCCCGCTGGGCGATCCGGCGAAGGATGCGCAGGCCACCGCGCTGACGATGCTGCTGCTGCTCGATGCCGGGGTCGGCCTCGGCGGCGGAGTGGTGGCCGAAGGCGCGGGCAACGCGCCGCAGCTCGAATCGCTGCTGTCGCAATTGCCGCTCGGGCTGGCGATGACGGACCGCGACGGGCGTTTCCTCTTCGCCAACACCGCGTTCCTGCGCGCCGCCGGGGTCGAAGGGCGGGCGCTGCCGCCCTATCCGTCCGATCTGGTGGTCAAGGACGACAAGGGGCCGCTGGTCGATGCCGTGCGCCGCTATGCGCAGGGTCCCGCCAGTTCGGGCGACATGGCCGTCCGTCTCCAGCACAGCGCGGACGAGCCGGTGTCCATCGGGCTCGCCGGCGTGCGCGGCATGGGGGAAGCGGCGGTGCTGCTCAGCCTCACCGATACGACCGAGGAAGCGCGGCTCAAGCGGCAGGTCGCGCAGGCGACGAAGATGCAGGCGGTGGGCCAGCTCGCCGGCGGGGTGGCGCACGATTTCAACAATGTGCTGACCGCGATCATCGGTTACTGCGATCTCATGCTGCTGCGCCACACGCCGGGCGACAGCGATTATGACGATATCCAGCAGATCCGCGCCAATTCCAACCGCGCGGCTTCGCTGACGCGGCAATTGCTGGCTTTCTCGCGCCAGCAGACCCTGCGGCCCGAAGTGCTGCAATTGCCCGATGTGATGGCCGAAGTCTCGCAACTGCTGAAGCGGCTGCTGGGCGAAAAGATCGTCTTCAACGTCCATCATGACCGCGAACTGGGCCAGGTGCGGGCCGATCCGCAGCAGCTCGAACAGGTGATCGTCAATCTTGCCGTCAATGCGCGCGACGCCATGCAGGCGCGCGCGCAGCGCATGGGCACGGACGGTTCCGGCACGCTGACCATGGTCACGCGCAGGGTGGCGGCGGGCGATGTGCGGCGGATGAAGAGCCAAGTTATCCCCATCGGCGATTATACCGCGCTGATCGTGGAGGATACCGGCGGCGGCATCCCGCACGAACATCTCGCCAAGATCTTCGAACCTTTCTTCACCACCAAGGAAAAGGGGAAGGGCACCGGGCTCGGCCTGTCGACGGTTTACGGCATCGTCAAGCAATCGGGCGGATATATCTTCGCGGAAAATCTCCCCGGCCCGGCCGGTGGGACGGTGGGCGCGCGCTTCACCATCTATCTGCCGGTCCACCACCGCGCGGAAGGCATCCCGCAATCCCCGAAAGTGGAGGAAACCGCCAAATGGTCGGGCGGGGGCCGCATCCTGCTGGTGGAGGACGAGGATATGGTGCGCGCCGTCGCGGAACGCGCGCTCACCCGGCAAGGCTACGATGTGACGACCGCTTCCGATGGCGAGGAAGGGCTGGAGCATGTGCGCAAGGGCGGGGTGTTCGATCTCGTCGTCTCCGACGTGGTGATGCCGACGATGGACGGGCCTGCCATGGCGCGCGAAATCCGCAAGCTGGCGCCCGCCATGCCGGTCCTGTTCATGTCCGGCTATGCCGAGGCGCAACTGCGCGAAGAGATCGACGTGGCGAACATGCACTTCATCGCGAAGCCGTTCTCGGTGCAGGAGATCGGCGCGAAAGTGGCGGACGTCCTCGGTTCTCCGGGCTGAAGGGCGGCCGATAAATAATTTTGTTCCGTACTTGTTCTTTTGGAACAAATGGAATACATCGTTGCCCAAGGCAAGGGCGCAAAGCTGTGTGATACCGTGTCGCACCGCTTGCTCTCGGCAGCGAAGGAGGCCATCTCGTGTCGGCAAGTCTGAAGCTCGTTGAAAAGGAAAATAACGTGGATCGTCAGAAGGCCCTCGAAGCTGCGCTGGCGCAGATCGATCGCGCATTCGGCAAAGGCTCGGCGATGAAGCTGGGCAGCCGCGAAGCGATGCAGATCGAAGCGATTTCCAGCGGTTCGCTGGGGCTCGATATCGCGCTCGGCATCGGCGGGTTGCCGCGCGGCCGGATCGTGGAAATCTATGGGCCGGAAAGCTCGGGCAAGACCACGCTGGCGCTCCATGCCATTGCCGAAGCGCAGAAGGCGGGCGGCACGGCGGCGTTCGTCGATGCCGAGCACGCGCTCGATCCGGTCTATGCCAGGAAGCTTGGCGTCGATATCGACGAACTGATCGTGTCGCAGCCCGATACGGGTGAACAGGCGCTGGAAATCGTCGATACGCTGGTGCGCTCCAACGCGCTCGACGTGCTGGTGGTCGACTCGGTCGCTGCGCTCGTCCCGCGCGCCGAAATCGAAGGCGAAATGGGGGATAGCCACGTCGGCCTCCAGGCCCGCCTGATGAGCCAGGCCCTGCGCAAGCTGACCGGCTCGATCAACCGTTCGCGCTGCTTGGTGATCTTCATCAACCAGATCCGCATGAAGATCGGCGTGATGTACGGCAATCCGGAAACCACCACCGGCGGCAACGCGCTCAAATTCTACGCTTCCGTCCGTCTCGACATCCGCCGCACCGGCCAGATCAAGGACCGGGACGAGATCGTCGGCAATGCGACGCGGGTGAAAGTGGTCAAGAACAAGGTCGCGCCGCCGTTCAAACAGGTCGAATTCGATATCATGTACGGCGAAGGCGTCTCCAAGATTGGGGAAATGCTCGATCTCGGGGTCAAGGCCGGTCTGGTTGAAAAGTCGGGCGCATGGTTCAGCTACGATTCGATCCGGATCGGGCAGGGCCGGGAAAACGCCAAGCAGTTCCTCAAGGACAATCCTGAAGTTTGCGAACGGTTGGAAACCGCGATTCGCGGTCGCACCGATCAGGTCGCCGAGGAGATGATGTCGGGTCCGGACGCGGACAGCGATATCTGATTCTCAAGAAGCGCCGGCCATCCGGCGCTTGCGGAAACGAAGCCGGCGAAGCGAACCCCAAGCGGGTCGCCGCCGGCTTTTTTCGTTCGGCGATTGGGGCGTCTTTGCATCCGATGCCCTCCTTACGCTTTGGCGCGCATTATGCGTCCATACTCCTACGTTGTCCGATTCCCTGTTTTGCTTCCAGCACATCGGCCCGGCCGCGCAGCCCTTGCGCGCGGCGGAAGATGAGAATCGCTGGCTTGAGTTGCTGCAGCGGCTCGAAAAGTGGTTGTGGCAGTATCGAGCGGGCGATCCGGTTGTTTTTCCTGCGCAGGCCTGGATCGTTTCTGCCCGGTGCCGCGCTCGCTCGGTTGTTTGATTTGCTCTTGCGCCGTTTATCCGCTTGTCCCGCGCGCGGGGCTCGCCTAACTGCCAGAAAATGAGCTCGACCAATGAAATCCGCCGTTCGTTTCTCGATTATTTCGGGTCGAAAGACCATGCGATAGTCCCTTCGGCGCCGCTTGTTCCGTACAACGATCCCACTTTGATGTTCGTGAACGCGGGCATGGTCCCGTTCAAGAACGTCTTCACCGGGCTGGAAACCCCGCCGGCTCCGCGGGCGACCAGCTCGCAGAAGTGCGTGCGCGCGGGCGGCAAGCACAACGATCTCGACAATGTCGGCTATACGGCGCGGCATCACACGTTTTTCGAAATGCTGGGGAACTTCTCCTTCGGCGATTACTTCAAGGAACAGGCGATCGAGCATGCCTGGACCTTGCTGACGAAGGAATGGGGCCTGCCGGCGGACAAGCTGCTCGCCACCGTCTATCACACCGATGACGAAGCGTTCGAGCTGTGGAAAAAGATCGCCGGGCTCCCTGAAGACCGGATCATCCGCATCGCCACGAAGGACAATTTCTGGGCAATGGGCGATGACGGGCCGTGCGGCCCGTGCTCCGAAATCTTCTACGACCATGGGGAGCATATCTGGGGCGGCCCGCCGGGATCGCCGGAAGAAGATGGCGACCGCTTCATCGAGATCTGGAATCTCGTGTTCATGCAGTACGAGCAGACTGCGGGCGAAATCACCGGCGAACTGCCGCGGCCGAGCATCGACACCGGCATGGGGCTGGAACGCCTCGCCGCCGTCATGCAGGGCGTGCACGACAATTACGATACCGATACTTTCAAGGCGCTGATCGCCGCGTCCGAAGGGCTGACCGGAATCCGCGCCGAGGGTGACCGGATGGCGAGCCACCGTGTGATCGCCGATCACTTGCGCTCGACCAGCTTCCTTATTGCCGATGGCGTGCTGCCCTCGAACGAAGGGCGCGGCTATGTCCTGCGCCGGATCATGCGCCGCGCCATGCGCCATGCGCATCTTCTGGGTGCGAGCGAACCGCTGATGTACCGCCTGGTGCCCGCGCTGGTCGCCGAGATGGGCCAGGCCTATCCCGAACTGGGCCGCGCGCAGGCGCTGGTGTCCGAAGTGCTGGAGCGGGAGGAAACCCGTTTCCGCCAGACGCTCGACAAGGGGCTGCGGCTGCTCGACGAGGCGACGCAGGGCATGGACGAGGGGGACAGCCTGCCGGGCGATACCGCGTTCCGCCTCTACGATACTTACGGTTTCCCGTACGATCTCACCGAAGACGCCCTGCGCGCGCGCGGGATCAGCGTCGATGCCGCCGGGTTCGACGCCGCCATGGCGCAGCAGAAGGCTGCGGCGCGGGCGGCGTGGAAGGGTTCCGGCGCGGCGGCGGATGACGAACTGTGGTTCGATATCGCCGAACGCGAAGGCGCGAGCGAATTCACCGGCTACACCGCGACGGGTGGGGACGGGCGTGTGGTTGCGATCATCGTCGATGGGGTGGAAACCGATCACGCGGTCGCGGGCGCGCAAGTGATCGTGCTGACCAACCAGACGCCGTTCTACGGTGAAAGCGGTGGGCAGGCGGGCGATGCCGGGATCGTCACCGGCGCCAACGGGCTGGAGATCGTTATCACCGACACGGCCAAGCCGCTCGGCCGCCTGCATGCGCACCGGGGGCAGATCGTCAATGGCCGCGTGAACGTGGGCGACACCGTGCATCTGGCGGTGGACGAGGCGCGCCGCGCCGCGATCCGCGCCAACCATTCGGCCACGCACCTGCTGCATGCGGCCTTGCGCAACCGCCTGGGCGAACATGTGACGCAGAAGGGTTCGCTCGTCGCGGACGACCGTCTGCGGTTCGACTTCTCGCATCCCAAGCCGCTGACGCCTGAGGATATTGCGGTGATCGAGGCGGAAGTGAACGCCGAAATCCGCGCCAACGAGGCGGTCACCACCCGCCTGATGAGCCCGGAAGACGCGATTGAGGCCGGGGCCATGGCCCTGTTCGGCGAAAAGTACGGCGACGAAGTGCGCGTGCTGTCGATGGGCCGCACGAGTGCGAATGATGGCGGGCGCACCTATTCGGTCGAACTGTGCGGCGGCACGCATGTCAGTGCGACGGGCGATATCGGCGTATTCCGGATCGTTTCCGAAAGCGCCGTCTCCTCCGGCGTGCGCCGGATCGAGGCGCTGACGGGCGAAGCGGCGCGGCAATGGCTCGTCGGGCGGGAAGACACGCTGAAGGCTGTGGCTGGTGTCATCAAGGCGGCGCCCGATGAAGTGGTGGCACGCGTGCAGACCCTGCTGGACGAGCGCAAGCGGCTCGAACGCGAACTGGCCGATGCCCGCAAGCAGCTTGCCCTGTCGGGTGGCGGCAGCAGCGGCCCGGCTCCGCAGGCGGATGAGCAGATCGCCGGTGTGACTTTCTCCGGTCAGGTGATCGATGGGCTGGACGCGAAGGAACTGCGCGGCCTGCTCGATGAAGCGAAGAAGCGCATCGGGTCCGGCATTGCCGCGATTGCGGCGGTGAACGATGGGCGCGCGGCCTTCGCCGTTGCGGTGACGGACGATCTCACCGAACGGTTCAGCGCTGTCGATCTGGTGCGCAAGGGTGTCGAAACCCTCGGCGGCAAGGGCGGCGGCGGGCGCCCGGACATGGCGCAGGGCGGCGGCCCGGATGCGGCCAAGGCGGCCGATGCGATTGCAGCGGTCAAGGCCGCGCTGGCTGGCTGAGGAACCCGGAATGCCTTTCACCACGATCATTTCGGCCAGCACGCTGCACGATCTGATCGCGGCGGGGGAACCGCTCCTCGTGCTCGATTGCGAGTTCGATCTGGGCGATCCGGCGAAAGGGCGGGACGTTTACGCTGAGGAGCATATTCCCGGCGCGCGCTACGTGCATCTGGATGACGATCTTTCCGGGCGGCCGGATGGCACCAATGGGCGCCACCCGCTGCCCGATCCCCATGTGTTCGCGCAGCGCCTGCGCGCGCTGGGGCTGCGCCGTGGCCAGCAGGTGGTGGCCTACGATGGCAACGGCGGGCATTTCGCCGCGCGGCTGTGGTGGATGCTGCGCTGGCTGGGGCATGATGCGGTGGCGGTGCTCGATGGCGGGCGGCAGGCGTGGCTGGATGCGGGCTTTCCGCTGGAAACCGGCGTGCCGGCTGCTGCTGTTCCGGGCGATTTCGTGGCCGGGCCTTCCCTGACCGGCGGTATCGTGAGCGCGCGGGACGTGCTCGCCAATATCGATGGCGGCGATCTGGTGGTGATCGATGCGCGCGATCCGGCCCGGTTCCGGGGTGACCCGCATGCGCTCGATACGGCGTCGGGCCACATTCCGGGCGCGCGCAACCGCTTTCTGCGGGACAATTTCGATGCGCAGGGCAAGTTCAGGAACGCGGAGGAACTGGCGCGGGCCTTCACCGCCGTTCTCGCCGGAACGCCGCCCGAAAAGGCCGTGATGCAATGCGGATCGGGGGTGACGGCCTGTTCCAATGCGCTGGCGATGGAGATCGCCGGTCTCAAAGGCGCGAAGCTCTACCCCGGATCGTGGAGTGAATGGGTATCCGATCCCTCCCGCCCCATTGCCACGGGGGCCTGAAATTCAGCCTTCCAGCGACGTGGTGCGCAGCTTGGGTTTATAATTCAGCTCGCCTTCTTCCATGATGCGCGCGCGGAATTCGTCGCGCTTTTCATGGATCGAGGCGATTACCGGCCCCACCGCAACCCCCAGATCGACCAGCACCGATTCGGAGAGCTGGAGCGAACTTTCCAGCGTTTCCGGCACGGCGTGAGTCGCCCCGCTGCGGTAAAGCCGCGCGGCGTGGTTCCAGTCGCGCGCGCGGGCGACGATGGGCAGGTCGGGGCGCAAGGCGCGCAGCTTGCGGGTGAGCTTTTGCGCGAGGATGGGCTGGTCCATGGTCAGCACCACGGCGGGTGCGCGGTCGATGCCCAGCTTGTCCAGCGCATCGCGCCGCCCGGCATCGCCGAAGCGGGCGTTATAGCCATCGCGGTGTGCGGACAGGATCAGGTCGGCATCCGAATCGATGCCGATATAGGGCTTGCCGTGCACGGTCAGCAGATCGGCAACGATGCGCCCCACGCGGCCGAAGCCGATGATGATGACGCGCGGTTCGGCATTGCCGCCGTCGTGCGCGGGAGGGGGAACGGATTCGACCCGGTGCGCGACGAGCCGGCCCACCGCCGCGAGCAAGGGCGTGACCGTCAGGCCGATGGCGGTGACGATCTGCCAGAACAGTGCGGTGCCGGGCTGGATCAGCAGCGCCTGCGTGGCGGCGGTCAGCACGATCAACGTGGTTTCGGAGGGGCTGGCCATCAGGATGCCGGTTTCCGTGGCGGTGCTGCGCCTGGCGCCCATCATCCGCAGGAGCAGGCCGGTAACCAGCGCCTTCACCACCAGCACACCCACGACGCCGGCGAGAATGATCCAGAGATTGCTCCAGATCGTCGCCAGATCGAGCCCCATACCGACCGTGATGAGGAATACCCCGAGCGCGAGGCCCTTGAACGGTTCGGTGATCGATTCGACTTCGGCGTTGTATTCGGTTTCGGCGATCAGCAGCCCCGCCACCAGCGCGCCCACGATGGGGGAAAGGCCGACGGCGGAAGTGGCGAGGCTCGCCCCGATGACCACCAGCAGGCTGGCGGATAGGAACAGTTCCGGGCTTTTGGTCCGCGCGGCCTGGGTGAACAGCCGGGGCAGGGCGAAACGGCCGATCAGCAGCATGGCGACGATGACCAGCGCGCCGAGCCAGACCGTATGCATCATGTCGCCCATGCCGTCGCTCTGCGCATAGGGAGCCATGGCGCCGAGCAGGAAGATGATCGGGACGAGCGCGATATCTTCGAACAGCAGCATGGAAAGCGCGGCATGCCCCACCGGGGTCTGCGTTCCCGAAATCGGCAGGACGAGCGCGGTCGACGACAATGCCAGAGCGAGGCCCAGGGCGATGGCCCCGGTCCAGTATTGCCCCATCATCGCCAGCCCGACCGCCAGCAATCCCGCCGTTATGACCAGTTCCAGCGCGCCGAGACCGAAGACGAGCTTGCGCATCGCCCACAGGCGATGGAACGACAGTTCCAGCCCGATGGTGAACAGCAGCAGGATGATGCCGAATTCGGCGAACGGTTCCAGCGCATCGGGTTCGGTGATCGTGAAATAGGTCAGCCAGGGATAATCGTGCACCATCCGCCCGAGGCCATAGGGGCCGACGGCGAGGCCGATCATGAGGAACCCGATGATCGGGGTGATGCGGAACCGCGCGAAGATCGGGATCACCAGACCCGCCGCCCCCAGAATCACCAAGCCATCGGACAACATCGGCGAGGAGGACAGATCGGCGGCCATGGAACGGGAGTAACCGCCCGCACAGCTCTTGTCACGGGCGGCGTGCGGATCGCGCCGGGCGGGAAATCCGCATCGTGGCGCCAGGCCGAAGCCGGGGAAGAAATCCTAACCGCCGCCTGCGGTGCGGGGGCCGATGGCGGGATGCGCGTGATCGGCTTCGCTATCGGCCCGCGTGGCCTGATCCGTCCATTCGATACTATAGAGATCGAAACGGCGGTCCTTGAGATTCTGTACCGTGCCTTCCGCCCGAGCCCATGAAAGGTCAGCCAGATTGACGTCGCTGATCGTCAGCGTTTCGACGTTCTCGCTCGCTTCGGCGGCGATCCCGTCGCGCGCGAAGGGGAAATCGCATGGGGTCAGGATACAGCTCTGGGCATACTGGATATCCATGTTGCCGACATTGGGCAGGTTGCCGACATTGCCCGACAGCACGACATAGCACTGGTTCTCGATGGCGCGGGCCTGCGCGCAATAGCGCACGCGCATATAGCCTTGCCGGCTGTCGGTGCAGAAGGGCACGAAGATGATCCGTGCGCCTTCGTCCACCAGGCGGCGGGCAAGCTCGGGAAATTCGCTGTCGTAACAGATCAGCACGCCGATGGGGCCGCAATCGGTGGGAATGGAATCGATCGAATCGCCGCCCTTGATGTTCCACCAGTAGGCTTCGTTGGGCGTGGGATGGATCTTTTCCTGTTCGTGGACGGAACCGTCGCGCAGGCAGATATGCGCCACATTGTGAATATCGCCGTCGTCCATGCGCGTGGGATGCGAACCGCCAATGATGTTGATGTTGTATTGCAGCGCCATTTCCGACAGCGCCTTGCGGATGCGCGGGGTATAGCGGGACAGCGTCTCAATCGCTTCGAGCGGGGTCAGCTCCTGCTCCTCGAAGGAGAGCAGCATCAGCGTGAACATTTCGGGAAAGACGATGAAATCTGCTTCGTAATCCGCTGCAATATCGACGAAATATTCAATCTGTCCGATGAATTCCTCAAAATCCTTCACGGCCCGCGCCTGGAGCTGGCACGTGGCGATGCGCACGCTTTCCACATCGCGCGGCAGGCGGAACTTGGTCGGCTTGTCATGATCCACGAAGGGATTGCGCCAGACCATGTGCGCGGCGCAGGCGCGCGATTTCTTGTCTTCCGGCAGATAGTTGCGGAGTACGCCGATGGGCTCGAACCCGTTGGCAAGCTGGAAGCGCAGCACCGGATCGTGGATCTTGCCGTCCTGCACTTTGGCGAGATAATCGTCCGGCCCATCGATCTTGCGCCACATCCGCTGGAGATTGGGCATACGTCCGCCGAAAACGATGCCCGACAGTTCGAGCCGTTCGGCGAGTGCGCGGCGTTCCTCGTAAAGGCGGCGGCCGATCCGGGTGCCGCGCACTTTGGGATCGACGCACATTTCGTAACCGTAAAGCCAGTCGCCCGTGGGATCGTGGCGGCTGCCGTAGCCGTTGCCGGTGATCGAATCCCAGGTGTGCGGCTTCAGTGCGACTTCGCCCGCGATCCGCATGGACGCGCAATAGCCCACCACCTTGCCATCCAGCCTGGCGATGAAGCACCCTTCGGGGAAGTGGCTCAATTGCCCGCGGATTTCGCTCATCCGGTAGGCGGGCAATTCGTCATAGGCCCGGCGCACCAGCGCGGAGATCGCCTTGACGTCGGAGGGGCGGGCCTGCCGCACTTCCAGGCGGGCTTTGGCGCGGTTCTCTGTCATGGCTGGGCCTTTCTTCTGCTGCGGATATGAAAAAACCCTCCCGTTATGGGAGGGTTAGCGAGAAGAGGGCCTGCCGGGCAAGCCCCCTGTCGCGGTGTGGGCATGGACCGGCCATGCCCGCGCGCCATATTGCCGGACGGATCAGGCCCAGTTGGCCATTTCCGTTTCCAGGTTCTCCACGATGGCCGCGAAGAACTGTTCGGTCGTCATCCACGCCTGATCGGGACCGATCAGCAGCGCGAGATCCTTGGTCATCTTGCCGCTTTCGACGGTCTGGATGCAGACGCGTTCCAGCGTTTCGGCAAAACGCACCACATCGGGGGTGTTGTCGAACTTGCCGCGATAGATCAGGCCGCGCGTCCACGCGAAGATCGAAGCGATCGGGTTGGTGCTGGTCGCCTTGCCCTGCTGGTGCTGGCGGTAGTGGCGCGTGACGGTGCCGTGCGCGGCTT
>CAYXMY010000017.1:0-33825 GCA_964466155.1 uncultured Caenibius sp.
TGCGGGCTATGAAACCATCATGATCAACTGCAACCCGGAAACGGTTTCGACCGATTATGACACGTCGGACCGCCTCTATTTCGAGCCGCTGACGGCGGAAGACGTGCTGGAAATCCTGCGCGTGGAACAGAGCAAGGGCGAACTGGTCGGCGTGATCGTGCAGTTCGGTGGGCAGACCCCGCTGAAACTGGCGCAGCCGCTGGCCAATGCGGGGATTCCGATCCTCGGCACATCGCCCGATGCCATCGATCTGGCCGAAGATCGTGAACGCTTCGCCGCTCTGGTTGAAAAGCTCGGCCTGCGCCAGCCTGCCAACGGCATCGCGCGCAGCCGCGATGAAGCCGCCGCCGTGGCCGCGCGGATCGGCTATCCGGTGCTTCTGCGTCCGTCCTACGTCCTGGGTGGGCGGGCGATGGAAATCGTCGATTCCGAAGCCCAGCTCGACAATTACATCGCAACGGCGGTGAACGTGTCGGGCGATAGCCCGGTGCTGATCGATCAATATCTGCGCGATGCCATCGAATGCGATGTCGATGCGCTGTGCGATGGCGATCAGGTCGTGGTGGCCGGTGTCATGCAGCACATCGAGGAAGCGGGCGTCCACTCGGGCGACAGCGCGTGTACCCTGCCGCCTTACAACCTCTCGGATGACATTATCGCCGAAATGGAACGTCAGGCCGAAGCATTGGCGAACGGCCTCAACGTGCGCGGGCTGATGAATATCCAGTTCGCGGTGAAGGGCGGCGAGGTTTACCTGATCGAAGTGAACCCGCGTGCGAGCCGCACTGTGCCGTTCGTCGCCAAGGCGATTGGCGATCCGGTGGCAAAGATCGCGGCCCGCGTGATGGCGGGTGAAAAGCTGGCCGATCTGCCCGGTATCCGCCGTACGGTGGATTACATGGCGGTGAAGGAAGCGGTGTTCCCGTTCGCCCGTTTCCCCGGCACCGACCCGGTGCTTTCGCCGGAAATGAAATCGACCGGCGAAGTCATGGGCATCGACCGCGCGTTCCCGATGGCGTTCTACAAATCGCAGTTGGGGGCGGGGCTGCGCCTGCCGGAGCAGGGCGTGCTGTTCGTTTCCGTGAAGGACAGCGATAAGGCGGTGATCCTGCCTGCCGTCGAACAGATGATCGCCAACGGCTTCAAGGTCATCGCGACCGAAGGCACGCAGCGCTTCCTGACCGAAGCCGGTTTGCCGGTGGAAAAAGTGAACAAGGTGCTCGAAGGGCGCCCGCACGTGGTCGACAAGATCATCGACGGCGATGTGGCAATCGTCTTCAACACCACCGAAGGCTGGCAGAGCCACAAGGACTCGCAGTCGATCCGCGCTTCAGCGCTGGTAGGCAAAGTGCCCTATTTTACCACTGCCGCCGCATCGGTCGCCGTGGCGAAGGCCATCGCGGCTGCGAAAACGAGCGAACTTGAAGTGCGATCGCTTCAAGATTATTACAGCTAGGACGTCAGCGTTTTCCCGTCATCTGGATCTGCCTCAGTCCATTTCAGCCAAAGGCGTGGAGTGGTTGGGGCGGGTTTGACCGGGATCGACACAAACAAGTAGGGAAATTCGTATGGAAAAGGTGCCCATGCTGGCGGAAGGCTACGAGAAGCTGACCGCCGACCTGAAGGCCCTGAGGGAAGAACGGCCGCGCGTTGTCGATGCGATCGAAGAAGCGCGTGCGCATGGCGATCTTTCCGAAAACGCTGAATATCATGCAGCGAAGGAACGGCAGGGCCAGATCGAGGCCCAGATCGCCGACATCGAAGATCGCGTAAGCCGTGCCCAGATCATCGACCCGACAACGCTTTCAGGCGACAGGATCGTGTTCGGGGCAACCGTTACGCTGCTCGACGACGATGAAAAGCAGGTCCGTTATCAGATCGTCGGCCAGACCGAAGCGGATGCCAAGGTCGGGCGGATTTCGTACAATTCGCCGCTGGGCAAGGCTCTGATTGGGCGCAAGGTGGGCGATGAAGTGGAAGTAACCGTCCCTTCGGGCGACCGCTTCTATCTCGTCAACAAGATCGAATTTATCTGACACGCTTTCTTATTGCGTAAATGCTGGCCGCGGTTTCACTTCTGGTGAAGCCGCGGCCGCATTCGTACATCGACACGGGATGCCGAGAAGCGATGTGTCAATCGTTGTTGAGCTCAGGCTCCAGCAGCTTGTGCAGGTGAACGATCACGTATTTCATTTCCGCATCATCCACCGTGCGTTGCGCATTGGCGCGCCAGGCATCTTCCGCTTCGGCATAGCTGCCGTAAACGCCGACGAGGTCGATTTCCTTGAGATCGGCAAATTCGAGGCTTTGCGGGTTTTTGACCCGACCGCCCATGACCAGGTGAAGCAATTGCATTGAATACAGGCCCTCGAAATGAATTGACGAATAGCCTCTCCCGGATTGTGCCCGCGATTGCCCCGCGGATCAGGAGCGAAAACGCGAACCGATCCTGCCGGCCACGCTTTTTGCCTGTTGAGACGCTTGTTCACCAGCTGCGCGGACGTTGTGTGCCGCTTCTTCCGTGAAGCGCCCAATGTCCTTGCGCAGCCCGGCTGTGCCGTCCGATACGCGTTCCCCTAGATCTTCCAGTTTTTGCTGTCCAGTTTGACCGGCGGTACGGGCGGAATCGAGGCCCTGCTGAACGAACGCCAGCGCGGCTTCCGCGGCGAGAGCCGCCCATTTGACGGCGTTGGTTTTCAAATGATCGGGTTCGGCTTCAACTTTTTCAGCCCGGCGCCGGGGCAGAAGCACGGCGATAGCGGCCCCCACCGCGATACCGCTTGCCAGCGCCGCAAGGGGATGTTCGCTGACGAAAGCCGTGGCGCTGTCCCGCGCTTCGCCAGCGCGGTCGGCAAGACGGCGGGCATTGCGGGTGGATGCTTCCCGAACGCGTTCCTGAATATTCTGCAGTTTGGCGTCGTCGCTCATGGCGTATCGTCCTTCTCGTTCAATTCTGCACCCCCGTTTGCGATGGAGCCCCACTTGTCCTTCAGACCGTCAAGCGCTGCGCCAACCCGCTCCCGCCCAAGCCACAGCGCTCCTCCGCCCGCGATGACGGCAGCGGCGGCACCGATCGTCAGGCCGCGATGGCGCTGCACCGTTTCCATGGCGATTTCCGACAGATCCATGGCCCGTTCCCCGGCATGCTCGGCCAGAGCCCGGGGGGTGAAGCTGGCGCGCAACAGTTCTATGTCCGTTGCAAAGACATTGTGGCTTTCTTCCCGCAAGGCGCGGTATTCCGCCAGTCTTGCTTCATGCTTGCCCATTACGCTTCATCCCTGAAGGTCTTGCCGATCATACGGACATTGCGCAGCACCAGCATGCCGCAGATCGCGATGAAGACCAGCAATGCGCCCGCGACCGAGAACATCGCCCCCCATGCGCCGAGCATCGGCGTCAACGCCAGAATGCAGCCTACCACCAATGCGAATAGGAAAAGCAGGAGCAGCAACAGTGCGAGGACGGCGAAAATCGCGGCACCGCCGCCCCGCCGCCCTGCATAGGAAAGGCGCGCCTTTTGAAAGGCCAGTTCCGCTTCGACCAGATTGCGGCCATCGTCGATCAGGGTGGCGACATCTTCGAAGAGCGAAGTGCCGCCGCCGTCGTCCGTGACCGTTTCCTGCCTCAGCCGTTCCTGATTTTCATGATCCATAACTGGGTTCGAATATTGGCCTGTTCGCGCCTCAATCCTTCGAGCCCGTGAACATTCGCGCAATCATGAAGCCTGCTACCGCGGCAAGACCGACGGCGAGGCCAGGGCTTTTGCGCACAAATTCCTTCGCGTCTTCCCCCAGTTCGTCGACTGTCTTGGCATCGAGCTTGGCGGCGGTTTCCTGAATGGAACGGCCCGCCGTCCGGGCATAATCGCCATACTTTTCACCAAGCTTGTCATCGATCAGGCTGGCATTGTCCGAAACGGCCTGGCCCAGCGCGGTGAGCGCTTCGCTCGTCTTGGCCTTGCCATCGTGCGCCAGTTCGCCCGCCTTGGTCTTGGCCTGTTCGCCATAGGCTTTCACTTCGGATTGCCAGTTCACCTGCTTGTTCATCGCCTTCTCCTTCAAAGTGTCTGCCTGGGCCTGCGCTTCGCGTCCAAGTGCCGCAACACCGGCCTTCGCTTCGTCGAGAGCTGCCGAAAACTTCGACCGGGCTTCCGCCCGATTGTCGGGCGATGCCGAATCGGTTGAAGAGGCGCTTTTCTGCTTTGGGCTATCGGCCATGACGGCTCCTGTTACGATGGGGCGGAGTGACGATTATTTCAACGAAAGATGGCAATTTCCAGCATGCATTCCAACGCGGCTTGCCTGCCCTTGTTCCCATAGCTAGGAGGCCGCATCGTTATTCCAATACATACCATAATGCCTTGCAGCATCAAACGGAGCGTTAAGCCATGACCGCGATCATTGACATCCACGGCCGCGAGATTTTGGACAGCCGGGGCAACCCCACCGTCGAAGTCGATGTTTTGCTGGAGGACGGCAGTTTCGGCCGCGCCGCAGTGCCCTCTGGCGCGTCGACCGGCGCGCATGAAGCGGTGGAACTGCGCGACGGCGATAAGGATCGCTATCTCGGCAAGGGCGTGACCAAGGCGGTCGACGCGGTGAACGGCGAAATCACCGAAACGCTGCTGGGTCTCGATGCGGAAGATCAGCGCGATATCGACCTTGCCATGATCGAACTCGACGGCACCGAGAACAAGGGCCGCATCGGCGCCAATGCCATTCTCGGTACCAGCCTGGCCGTGGCGAAGGCAGCCGCCAGCGCGCGCGGCCTGCCGCTCTATTCCTACATCGGCGGGGTTTCCGCGCATGTTCTGCCGGTGCCGATGATGAACATCATCAACGGCGGCGAACATGCCGACAACCCGATCGATTTTCAGGAATTCATGATTATGCCGGTCGGCGCGGATTCGCTTGCCGAAGCGGTGCGCTGGGGCGCGGAAGTGTTCCACACACTGAAGAAGGGGCTGCATGACAAGGGCCTGTCGACTGCGGTTGGCGATGAAGGCGGCTTCGCGCCAAACCTCGCCAGCACGCGGGATGCGCTCGATTTCGTCATGGCGTCGATTGAAAAGGCCGGCTTCAAGCCCGGCACCGACATCGCGCTGGCTCTTGACTGCGCATCGACCGAGTTCTTCAAGAACGGCAAATACGAAATTTCGGGCGAAAACCTTTCGCTGACGGGCGAACAGATGGCCGATTATCTGGCCGATCTCTGCGCGGCTTATCCGATCCGCTCGATCGAAGACGGCATGGGTGAAGACGATTTCGAAGGCTGGACCGCGCTCACTGCCAAGATCGGTGACAAGGTTCAGTTGGTGGGGGACGATCTGTTCGTGACCAACCCCAAGCGCCTTGAAATGGGTATCGGCAAGGGCCTGGCCAATTCGCTGCTGGTGAAGGTCAATCAGATCGGCACGCTCACCGAGACGCTCGAAGCGGTCAGCATCGCACAGCGCAACGCTTACACGGCGGTCATGTCGCACCGTTCGGGCGAAACTGAGGATTCGACCATCGCGGACCTCGCGGTCGCTACCAATTGCGGCCAGATCAAGACCGGTTCGCTCGCACGTTCGGACCGGCTTGCAAAGTACAACCAGTTGATCCGTATCGAAGAAGAACTGGGCGCCGCAGCGCATTATGCGGGTGCAGCCTGCTTCGGCCGGCGCGCGGGATAATCAAAGATTGGGCGGTGCATCGCTGAAATGCGCCGCCCATTTCGGCAAGGCCGCTCTTTACGTCAGGCGCGGCCTTGCTCGACGTCTTCTTCCGCCTGTTCTTCCAGTTCTTCCAGACGTTCGAGCTTGCGGCGATTTTTTGGGCTGAGCAGATATTGCCAGACCCCCCAGCCATTCACGCAGATCATAATGGCGTTCTGAATGGCCAGCGGTGGAGTGTCGTTGACAACTGCCGCGCCGACCCACGCAATCGAAACCGCGATAAAAAGGACGAAGGCCCATCCGGTGGCTCTGCGTCCGATATCGGCCGCGATCAGCCCTGCGGCAAGCACTGACCCGATTGCCGCGAACCATTCCACCGGACCATCCATGCGATTTCCCTGTTTTAGGCCATTATGGCGTGCCGCAACGATAAACGCGGGCGGATGCGGGAGCGTTAGCTCCCGAACCGCTGCCGCAGGTCGTAGAGCGCCAGCGCGGCCTTGGCTGCTTCGCCGCCCTTGTCCTTCTGCGTCGGATCGGCGCGAACGATGGCTTGTTGTTCGTCCTCAACCGTGAGGATGCCGTTGCCGATAGCGATCCCGTCCATGGTCAGTGCCATGATGCCGCGCGCGCTTTCACCCGCAACGATTTCGAAGTGATAGGTTTCCCCACGGATCACCACACCGATGGCGACGAAGCCATCGTAAAGCTCTGCCTGTTCGGCCAGGGCAATCGTGCCGGGAATTTCCAGCGCGCCGGGCACGGTGACCACATCGACAGCATACCCGGCCTTTTCGAGTGCCGCCCGTGCGCCCGCGATGAGCATATCGTTGAGGTGGTCATAGAAGCGAGCTTCAACAATCAGGAAACGTGCCATTATTTCAACCTTCGGGAACTGCGCGCTGATCGACGATATTGAGGCCATAACCGTCGATGGCGACAACATTGCGATGCGTATTGGTCATCAAAATCATTTCATGCACGCCGAGATCGGCCAGGATCTGCGCACCGATGCCATAGCTGCGCAAATCCATCGTCGGTTCGGCGGCGCGGCTGATTTCATGGCTGAGCTGTTCCGGATCGGTCGGCATCAGCAGCACGATGATGCCGACGCCTTCCTTGCCGATCTCAGTCATCGCGCGTTGCAGCACGCGCTTCGAGGGGCCGGGCTGGCCGAGAACGTCGGAGAAGATCGAAATGGCGTGCATGCGTACCAGAGTAGGCACATCTGGCACGACATGGCCTTTCTGCAGGACGATATGGACCGCGCCTTCAACCTTGTCGCGATAGGTCTTGGCCGTCCATTCGCCGCCGTAATCCGAAGTGAAGGGCGATTGCGAAATACATTCGACGAGGTGATCGTTGCGGCGGCGGTATTCGATGAGATCGCGGATCGTGCCGATCTTGAGATCGTGCAAGCGGGCGAAGCCGACAAGGTCGTCGAGCCGCGCCATGGTGCCGTCTTCCTTCATGATCTCGCAGATCACGCCGGAAGGATTGAGGCCCGCCAGACGGGAAATGTCCACCGCCGCCTCGGTATGGCCCGCGCGGACCAGAACGCCGCCATCGCGGGCGCGCAGGGGGAAGACATGGCCGGGGGTGACGATATCCTCACGCCCCTTGGTGCCGTCGATCGCGACCGAAACGGTGCGCGCCCGGTCGCCCGCGGAAATGCCGGTGGTGACGCCTTCGCGCGCTTCGATGGAAACGGTGAAGGCGGTTTCGTGGCGGGTGCCATTGCTCGGGCTCATCGAAGTCAGGCCAAGCTGTTCGCAGCGTTGCCCGGTCATCGACAGGCAGATCAGCCCGCGCCCGTGGGTGGCCATGAAGTTGATGGCCGCCGGTGTCGCCATCTGCGCCGGAATGATGAGATCGCCCTCGTTCTCGCGATCTTCGTCATCGACGAGGATGTACATCCGGCCGTTGCGGGCTTCGTCGATGATTTCCTCGATGGGGACGAGCACGGGGCGGTCGTCATTCGCGGAAAGAAACCGTTCCAGCTTGCTCAGCGTGTCGGCGGTCGGGTTCCAGCCCGGTTCGATACAATCGCGCAGGGTGTTGGCGTGAAGGCCAGCGGCGCGGGCGAGGGCAGCCTTGGACATCTGGCCGGAAGAGACCAGGTCGCGGACTTTATCGATGGTCGATGTGCTCATGAGGGTGCTTTATCACATTTAAATGTGGGATCAAATAAATTTATCACATTCTAATTCCATATCGCCAGTTGCACGTCTATGGTGGCTGGTGCAAAGCGATCTGAAACTTTCTGCCCAGGAGCCACGATGCAGCGCGAAGAAATCCTCAGCGAATTCCAGAGCACGATGCGGCATATCGCCGCCGCCGTCTATGCCATCACCACCAAGGTGGAAGGGCAGCGTTACGGGATCGTCGCTACCGCTTTTTCGTCCGTCAGCTTCGATCCGCCGTCCATCCTCATCTGCATCAACCAGGATGCTTCCGCGCATGGCCCGCTGATGCAGGCGGAACGCTTCTGCGTGAATGTGCTCGGCCTTGCCAACCGCGAAGTGGCCGATTGCTTCATGAGCAAGAAGGGCGAAGAACGCTTCGCCATCGGCGATTGGCGGGAAGAGCTGGACGTGCCGGTTCTGGCGAATGCGCAATCCAGCATGGTCTGCAAGACGATGGACCGCCATCGTTTCGGCACGCATACGATCTTTATCGGCGAACTGCTGAGCGCTCATCATCGCGAAAACGCCAAGCCGCTCACTTATTATGACGGCCGCTATATCGACATTTCAGCGGCGAGCGATCACGTCGTTCTCTGAACAAGCTTGCCACGCTTGCGATCCTGCGAGTTGTGGCAACCTTTGGCACAGCATAAGGCGCCGTTGCTTCCCGGAGGCGACGGCGTTTCTGTGGGTATGCTCACGCTGCCACCGGCCTGACCGCACAGGCCGAGCATAATCCGGGGTGCGGCTGCGGCCAGCGATGGATTCAGCGCCGCGGGCAGAAGCGCAATCAACGCCAGACCGGGGGTGAAAGGCTTCATTCCTCTTCCCCGATATCCTGCTCGGAATCCTCGATCAGTATCCGGTTGGCCGCTCCATCGAGATCTTCGAACTGCCCGCTCTTGAGTGACCAGAAGAATGCCGCCAAGCCCGAAAGGCCGAGGAACAGGGCAGCGGGGATCAGGAAAGCCAGCCCGTTCATTTCGCGGCTCTCGACAGGCGCAGGGAATTGGCGATCACGATCAGCGAACTGCCCGACATGGCAATCGCGGCGATCATCGGCGTGACCATTCCCGCCATCGCCAGCGGAACCGCGATCGCGTTGTAACCGATGGCCAGCGCAAAGTTCTGCTTCACCACGCGCATGGTCCGCTGCGCCGTGCGCACCGCGCGCGGAAGGGCGAGCAGGGAATCCTGCACGAACACGAAATCGGAAGCTTGCAGGCCGACGTCGCTCGCCGATCCCGGTGCGATGGAGGCGTTGGCTTGCGCCAGCGCCGGGCCATCGTTCAGGCCATCGCCCACCATTAGCACGCGATGTTCATGCTGGAGGTTTTCAATCGCCCGCAGCTTGTCTGTCGGCGTTGCCTCAGCCTGTGCGGCAAGGCCGGTTTGCCGCGCAACCTCGTCGACCGCTGCGGCATTGTCACCCGAGAGAATGGATGCTTCGATCCCCAGGTGCCGGAGTTGCCGCAGGGCATCGGCCCAATCGGGCCGCAGACGGTCAGCAAAGGGGATCAGCCGGATAGGTTCCCCCGCGATATCGAGCGTGACCGCAGTTCCCTGCGCCCGCTCCGGACGGCGCAGAGCGGCTGTGCGGCCCTGCCACATGGCAAAGACCCCTTCGCCGGTGCGTTCCTCCACCTGTTCGAGAGCGGCAGTGCGGACGCCATTTCCTGCCAGCGCCTTCGCCAATGCGCGCGAGATCGGGTGCCGGCTGTGCGAAGCGAGGGCGAGAGCAACCGCCGCCGCATCGCCGGGCAGGTTTCGGAGGGCGTCGGGATCGGGTTCCGGACGGCCGAGTGTCAGTGTTCCGGTCTTGTCGAGCAAGGCACGGTCCACCTGGGCAAGCCGTTCCAGTGCGCTGCCATCCTTGACCATGATCCCGGCGCGCATCAGCGCTCCACTGGCCACGACCTGGGCGACGGGCACTGCAAGCCCCAGTGCGCAGGGGCAGGTGATGATTAACACCGCCACGGCGATCACCAGCGATTGGTATATGCTGGCCCCCGCCAGCAACCATCCGGCAAACGACAAGGCCGCAAGCGTGTGCACCGCCGGGGCATAGAGCCGCGAGGCCCGGTCCGTGATGCGGACATAGGTCGAACGATCCTGCGCTGCGGCTTCCATCAACCGGGCGATGGAGGCGAGGGTGGTATCCTGCCCCGCAGCCGTCACCCGAACATCGACCGGTGCATCGAGATTGAGCGTTCCCGTCAGCACCTGATCGCCGACCCCGGCGGCGATGGCCGCGCTTTCACCGGTAAGGAGCGATTGATCGAACCGGCTTGCGCCTGCAAGGACTGTTCCATCCGCGGCGAGCCGTTCGCCTGCCGCAACGCGGATGACTGTACCTGCCGCAAGCTGCTCTGCCTTGCACCAGTCGAGCGTGCTATCTTCCCGCACGACAGTCGCGCCCTGCGCGGCATGGCTGAGAAGGGCATCGACCCCGGTTCGCGCCTTGTCGCGCATCATGGCGTCGAGCACGCGCCCCGCCAGCAGGAAAGCCAGCAACATCAGCGCGCCGTCGAACCACGCGTTTTTCCCACCCACGACCGTTTCATAGAAGCTGAGTGCGGTGGCGATCAGCACGCCGAGGGAAATCGGCACGTCCATATTGGTCCGTCCGCGCCGGACAGCCGCCCAGGCGGAGCGGAAGAAGGGCTGCCCGGCAAAGGCAATCGCCGGAATGGCGATCAGCGCGGAAATCCAGTGGAACAGTTCACGCGCGGAACCGTCCGCGCCGGACCACACGCTGACTGAAAACAGCATGACGTTCATCGCGGCGAAGCCCGCGACGCCTAGCGGGGCGAGAAGCGGCTTCACTGCGGAATCGTTACCAGCCTGCGCGCCTTTGCGCAGTTCGGATTCGAAGCCGATCTTCTCTAGCGCGATAACCAGATCGCGATCTTTTATCGCTGGATCGTGGCGGATTGTCACTTGCCTGGCCGACAGGTTGACGCGGGCTGAGATGACACCCGGTGCCTCTTTCATCCCGCGCTCGATCTTGCTGATGCAGCCCGCACAATGCATGCCCGGCACGGCCAGCACCGTTTCGCCGAATTCTTCGGGAATGGCCTCACCGGCGGCGCTCATTGGATATCTTCCTCTGTCCGCCAGATAGCCTTACCCGCGCGCGCCGTGAAACGCACGATCCAGCGGCCGGGAGGCAACGGTTGCTGTGAAACGAAGCTGCCATTGCCTTGCGATGTAAAAGTGAGGCTTCTGTCTGGAGCCTGGCCCAGGGGATGGCGCGCTTCGGCCGAAAGCATCGTGTCGGCCGGACCTCCCGTCAAATGGACGGATATCGTGTCGTTCGCCGCGCGGCTGACGGTGGCGGACCAACCCAACGCGTTTTCGTGCTTCGCTTCGTCGAGCCAGCGGTTGAATTCCTGGCTCGCGACATAGGTGTTTTCGACCACCACACCGCCGAAGGTGCTGCTGGCGAGCCGCGCCATCGCCACATTGACGGCAATCACCACCCCGAAGAAAGCAATCAGGATCATCGCCATATGGCGCCCGGTGAATTGTCTGCTCATTCGCTATCTCCCGGTGCTTCGAAGCCTGCCGGCCCGGTGTCGGTTTCCCCGTCGCTCGGCGAGCGGACGGTGAAGGCGAAATCCTGCGGCTTCGTCCCGGCGGGCGCCATGACGTAGAGGCGAAGGATCTCGGTCGCATCGGGCTGAACCAGGCGCGCGATTTTGCGCGCGGCCTGTTCGCGCGGCATATCGTCGGTCCACATCTTCGCGCCGGGCAGACCATCCAGAGTCACTTCCATCTCGCGCGGGCGGCTTTGCATATTGCGCAGCTTGACGGTGTAGCCATTGCGGATCGAACCGTCGCTCATCAGCATGAAAGGCGGGTTGCGATCCCCGGCAACCGATATGCCGATGTGCGTGCGCGTGCCCAGCATGAACAGCATGGCAAAGCCAATGGCCGCCCAGATGGTCGAGTAAATCACCGTGCGCGGCCGCAGCAGAGTGCGCCATGCCGCCACTGGCGGTTCCCCCGCAGCCTCACTCTTGCAGCCTTCCAGCGTCGCATAATCGATCAGGCCGCGCGGGCGGCCGACTTCTTTCATCACGCGGTCGCAGGCATCGATGCACAAGGCGCAAGTGATGCAGCCGATTTGCGGCCCTTCGCGAATATCGATACCCGTGGGACACACCGCCACGCACTGGTTGCAATCGATACAGTCGCCGAACGCATCGGGGTTGCGTTCCGCTTTCTTGACGCTGCCGCGCGGTTCGCCGCGCCAATCCTTATAGGTGACGATCAATGATTTTTCATCGAGCATGGCCGTCTGGATGCGCGGCCAGGGACACATGTAGATGCACACCTGCTCGCGCATGAAACCGCCGAGAATGAAGGTCGTCGCGGTAAGGATGGCGACCGTGGCATAAGCGACAAGGGCAGCGTTGCCGCTGAAGAAATCGCGCATCAGCGTGGGCGCATCGGCGAAATAGAGAATCCATGCGCCGCCCGTGGCGAAGGCGATCATCAGATAGATCGCCCATTTGAACAGGCGGCGGGCGATCTTCGCCGGACCCCAGGGCGCCTTGTAGAGGCGGAAGCGGGCGTTCCGGTCGCCATCGATTAGGCGGTCGACATGCTGGAACAGATCGGTCCACACCGTTTGCGGGCAGGCGTAGCCGCACCATGCGCGGCCGACCGCGCTCGTCACCAGAAACAGGCCGATCCCCGCCATGATCAACAGGCCCGCCACGAAATAGAATTCGTGCGGCCAGATCTCGATGCCGAACATGTAGAAGCGCCGATGTGCGAGATCGACGAGCACCGCCTGATTGGGGGCATAGGCCCCCCGATCCCAGCGCAGCCACGGCGTGACGTAATAGATCGCCAGCGTGACAGCCATGATGAACCATTTCAACCGCCGGAACGGCCCATCGATACGCCGGTTGAACACCGGTTCCCGCTTTGCATACAGCGCGGGAGGCGGGTTTGCCGCCCCCCCCTTGCTGTTCAATGGGCCGGGGTCGAGATCATTCATGCGCCTGCGCCGCCAGTGCGTTATCGGGATTGTCTCGGTTGGGGGCCTTGAAATCCTCCCCTCCGCCCAGCGAATGCACATAATCGGCGAGCATCGTGATCGTTGCCGGGTCGAGCTTGGCCCCCCATGCAGGCATCACCCCGTGGCGTGGATTGGTGATCTGGCTGGCAATGCTTTCGGCATCGGTGCCATAGAGCCCAATCGCGTCGGCCAGATTGGGTGCGCCGAACGCGCGCAGCCCATGGCCGTTGGGGCCGTGGCATGCCGCGCAATTGTCAGTGAAAATCTGCGCCCCTGCCGCGTTGGGCTTGGCTTTGCCCGAAAGCGAAAGGACATGCTGTGTGACTTGCGCGATCTGCTGATCGGTCAGCATCCCGTCGCGGCCGAACGCGGGCATCATGCTGGTCCGGGTCTGGGCATCGCCAGGTTGGCGGATGCCATGAATGATTGTGGTTTCGATGGTCTTGAGATCGCCGCCCCACAGCCAATCGTCGTCATTCAGGTTGGGATAGCCGGGGCTGCCCGCCGCGCCCGCACCGTGGCATTGCACGCAATTGACCTTGAACGCTGCCCGCCCGCCTTCGATGGCGGCGCGCATCAGTTCCGGATGGTCCGGCAATTGCTCGATAGGAGTGGCCGCCAGCGCCGCCAGCATCGGTTTGCGCCGTGCTTCTTCGGCATTCATGTCCTGCGCCAACGCGCCACGGCTGCTCCAGCCCAGAACGCCTTCGGTGCCCTGCCTGACCAGCGGCCATGCGGGATAAGCGATCATATAACCGATGGCAAAAACGATGGAGACGTAAAAAGCCCACAGCCACCAGCGCGGCATCGGATTGTCGAGTTCCTCGATACCGTCCCATTCATGCCCGACGGTTTCGACGCCGGTTGCCTCGTCGACGCGCTTGTCAGCCATCGTTCTTGTCCTCGAAGATCATGGTTGCGGCTTCGCGATTGCGCTCGCGCGCGCCGGGGCGGAATGGCCAGGCGGCAAAGATGGCGAAAGTGATCAGCATCGCCAGCAATCCCCAGCTATCGGCGAGATGCCGCAGAAAATCGTACAGCGAATGCTCGATCATCGCCCTTTCTCCTTCGCCAGTTCCTCTTGCGCGGAGGCTGCGTTCACATCCACCAGCGTGCCCAGAACCTGCAGATAGGCGACGAGCGCATCCATTTCGGTGAGGCGGTTGGGATCGCCGTCGAAATCGCGGATCTGCGCCTTCGGATAACGCTTGATGAGATCGGCGGCATCGGCATCGGGATCGGCCTGTGCCTTGAGATCGGCCATCGCCATTTTGATATCCCGGTCGGTGTAGGGCACGCCCACATCCCTGAGCGCGCGCAGGTCGTCCGCCAGATTGCCCATGTCGAGATCCGTTTCCGCGAGGAAGGCATAAGTCGGCATGATGCTTTCCCGCACCACGGCGCGCGGGTTCTTCAGGTGCTGGACATGCCATTCGTCCGAATAGCGGCCGCCTACGCGGGCGAGGTCCGGTCCCGTGCGCTTGGAACCCCACTGGAACGGGTGATCGTACATCGATTCCGCCGCAAGGCTGTAATGCCCGTACCGTTCCACTTCATCGCGGAAGGGACGGATCATCTGGCTGTGGCAGGTATAGCAGCCTTCGCGCACGTAGATGTTTCGCCCGGCCTGTTCGAGCGGCGTATAAGGGCGCATCCCCTGAACTTTCTCGATTGTGTTATCGATCCAGAACAGCGGTGCGATTTCGACGATGCCGCCAATCGCCACTGCGATGAAGGCGAAGATGCCCAGCAAGGTGATGTTGCGTTCCAGCTTCTTGTGCTGTTGGGTGACACTGGCCATGGTCGGCTATCCTTATTCGGCCGGGGCGGGCATGAGCGGACGATCGGCGGCGGCATCGTAGGCGACGGTGGACATCGGGGCCTCCTCCCGCTCATGGCCCTGAATGGTGCGCCAGACGTTGACCACCATCAGCACGCCGCCCGCCAGGTAGAGCACGCCGCCGAAGGCGCGCAGCACGTACATCGGATGGAGCGCCACGACGGTATCGACGAAGCTGTTCACCAGATAGCCGTCAGCCCCGTATTCGCGCCACATCAGGCCCTGGGTGACACCGGCAACCCACATGGCCGCGGCGTAGAAGACGATGCCGACAGTCGCGAGCCAGAAGTGCCAGTTGACCCAGCGCACGCTGTAGAGACGCTCACGCCCCCACAGGCGCGGGACGAGGTAGTAGATCGCCGCGAAGCTGATCATCCCGTTCCACCCCAGCGCCCCGGCATGTACGTGGCCGATGGTCCAGTCGGTGTAGTGCGACAGCGAGTTGACGAACTTGATGCTGAGCATCGGGCCTTCGAACGTGGCCATGCCATAAAAGGCGAGCGCCATGACCATCATGCGGATGATCGGGTCGGTACGCACCTTGTCCCAGGCGCCGTTCAACGTCATCAGCCCATTGATCATGCCGCCCCAGCTCGGCATCCACAGCATGATGGAGAACACCATGCCCAGCGTCTGCGCCCAGTCGGGCAGGGCGGTGTAATGGAGGTGATGCGGCCCGGCCCAGATATACAGGAAGATCAGCGACCAGAAGTGCAGGATCGACAGGCGATAGCTGTAGATCGGCCGCTGCGCCTGCTTGGGCACGAAATAATACATCATGGCGAGGAACGGGACGGTCAGGAAGAAGGCGACCGCATTGTGCCCGTACCACCACTGGAGCAGCGCATCCTGAACCCCGGCGAACGCGGAGTACGACCGCGAACCCAGCAGCGACACCGGCACCGCCAGATTGTTCATGATATGCAGCATCGCGATGGTCAGGATGAAGGACAGGTAGAACCAGTTGGCCACATAGATATGCGGCTCCTTCCGCTTCGCGAGCGTGCCGATAAAGACCGCCGCATAAGCGACCCAGACGATGGTCAGCCACAGATCGACGTACCATTCAGGTTCCGCGTATTCCCGCGACTGGGTGACGCCCAGCAGGTAGCCGGTCGCCGCCAGCACGATGAACATCTGGTATCCCCAGAACACGAAGCGGGCGAGCATCGGGAAAGCGAGGCGCGCGCGGCAGGTGCGCTGCACCACGTAGAACGAGGTTGCGATCAGGACGTTGCCGCCAAAGGCGAAGACCACCCCTGACGTGTGCAGCGGCCGCAGGCGGCCGAAATTGAAATACGGTTCGAGGTTCAGCAAGGGGTAGGCAAGTTGCAGGGCGATCATCAGCCCGGCGACAAAGCCCACGATGCTCCAGAACACCGTGGCGATCACCCCCCAGCGGATAGGATCGTCGTCATAGCGCGACTGATCGGTTTGCGCGGGCATGAAACCCCGCAGGATCGTGCCGAAATCCGGCTTGCTGATCGCCACCCACAGCCCGATCAGGGCGGCGATGGCGACGATGATCATGTGAACGGCGAAACCGGTATCGTGCGCGGCTGCCGCCGCCATGACGGCAAGCAGCACCAGCACGAACCAGAAACCGGCGCGGGCAACGATCCTTTCCATGGAAAAATGGCCTTCCCTCAAACCTTGGATGGAATGGCCCTGCGTTCGGAAAACCCGAATTGCATTGATGGAGATCAAATTTGCGAAAATCGAAAAAATAAAGCCCTGCAATGATTTGCGCGCAATCAATGTTGGCTGGGCGCAGCGGCATCAAAAAAGGGCACGCCGCAAAAAACAGTGTCGACCGCAAAGGGCGGTCAATGCGGCGCGAGGGAAAATCGATGCTCAAGATTACCGCCATCGCAACGCTGGCCACCGCCTTTGCAGTTGCTGCTGCTCCGGCGCAGGCCACCACTCCCGAGGGCAAGATTCAGGTCAAGCTGCTCGGCTCTGCCGTTCTGCCCGATGGCAAGCTCGATAAAGTGAAGTTTGCCGTGCCCGCAATCGCGGCCGCATTGCCCGCCAATGCCGATACCCGGGCGAACGGCAACGTGGTGCCTACCGTGGCGATCGAATATTTCGTCAGCCCGAACCTGTCGCTGGAAACGATCTGCTGCGTCACCCAGCATGACATCGATGGGCGCCGGGGGCTGGCTGGCGCCGAAATGATCGCCAATGCCAAGATTGTTCCGGCAACCTTGACGGTGAAATACCATTTCAATGTGGGCAGTGTGAAACCCTACATCGGCGCGGGGCCTGCCTATTTCATCTTCATCGATGAAAAGCCGGGTTCCACCGCGCGGGCGCTGGGTGCTGATCGCAACAAGATCGACGATACGCTCGGCGCTGCTCTGCAAGCCGGGATCGATGTTCCGATCAACGCATCGGGCATGTCGGTCAGCCTCGATGCCAAGCGCTATTTCATGAAAGTCGATGCCAAATGGTATGACGCCGATGGCGCCAAAGTGCTTCACACCCGCAATACCCTGGACCCCTGGGTACTCAGCGCCGGGTTGGCCTGGCGGTTCTGACGGAAGTGACGGCGGTCCTCTGATCGTTGCCGTGCGAAAGCCTCTTGCGGGCGGGTCCGACAATCCTGCATCAAGCGGAAAATATACGGCAACGAGAGAGGACCGACGCGATGACCGATGTCAGCATTTGCGTGGATTGCGCCAACACGCTGGGCGAAGGCCCGTTGTGGGATGTGGCTGAACAGCGGCTCTATTGGGTCGACAGCATGCGCCAGCAGATATGGCGCTGCGCGGCGGATGGCAGCGGTATCGAGACCTGGGATTTGCCGTCCGCCATCGGTTCGCTGGCCTTGCGGGCAGGGGACGGGGCCGTGCTCGCGCTGGAAAGCGGTCTGCATTTCTTCGATTTCGCAAGCGGGACGCTCGACCTCATCGCCCACCCTGAAACGGGGAAGGAACACGTCCGGTTGAACGATGGCAAAGTCGATAGCCGTGGCCGCTTCGTTGTGGGTTCGCTGGATATGACGGCGGTTCTTGAACCGGTCGACCGCAAGGATCGCCGCGGTGTGCTGTATCGGCTCGACCCCGATCTGACCCTGACAGCGCTCGATGGGCTGATCGCCAATTCCAATGGCCCCTGCTGGAGCCCGGACAATCGCACCTTCTATTTCACGGACTCGGTCGACGATACCGTCTGCGCTTACGAATGGGACGAAGCCAGCGGCACCCCCGGTAACAAGCGGGAGTTTGCCAGGTTCGACAAACTGTCGATCCCCGATGGTGCGACCGTGGATGCCGAAGGTTATTACTGGTGCGTGCTCAACGGTGCCTTCAGCGGGCGCGGCGAACTGCGGCGCTTTGCCCCCGATGGCACGCCGGATCGCACGGTTCCCCTTCCTTCGACCAAGCCGACCAGTCTGGCATTCGGCGGACCGAACCTCGACATCGCCTTTGTCACCACGATGAGCATTCCCGGCCAGTTCCCCGAAACGCCCTATGACGGCAGGCTTCTCGCCGTGCATGGGCTGGGCGTTCGGGGAAAGCCGGAAAACCGCTTCAAAGGTTAGGGCAGGGGCTGGATCGTCAAGGCGCGAGAACTTTAGCCCGGCACATCCCATTCCAGCGGCAGTTGCTTCAGCATCATCGTTGCCCCCGCAGCGTTTTCGACGGCCTCTGCGTCGGCAGCGATGCGCAAGTTGGGCATGCGGGGCAGCAGTTCTTCCAGCATGATCGTAAGCTGCGTGCGTGCAAGGTAGGCCCCGATGCACAAGTGCGGCCCGGCGCCAAATCCGAGATGCTTCACCCGGCGGCCCCGGCCACGCTGGAAATCGACGGTCAGGGGATCGTCCCACTCATCGGGATCGAGCCCGGCAATCGGCGTTCCCGCGCAGACGGCATCGCCTTCCTTGATGAAGACGCCGTGGAACATCTGATCCCTGGCCGCGGCACGGCCGATGAAGGAAATTCCGAACCGCCGCAGCAATTCCTCCAGGGCGACAGGAATTGCCTCCGGATGGTCCAGCAGATAGGTTCGATGCGTTGGGCTTTCGGCGAGAAAGCGCATGATATGCGTCATCTGCGAGGTGATGGTGTCGAGCCCGCCGGAAAAGAGCATCAGCGTCATCGCGCGCAGATCGTCGAAATCGGGCTGCTTGCCGTCGATCCGCATCTGCACCAGCGCCTGGAACATCGGGCCGGTATTTCGCGATGGATCGGCCAGTTGTTCTTCGAGCCATTCCGTCACCCAGGTGTAAGCTTCCATGAAACCCTGGCCGGTTTTTTCTTCCGTTCGGCCGCGAAAGATCAGCTTGATCCAGGAGAGGCACTGATCGCGCAGTGCCAGATCCGCCCCCATCAGATTGAGGAAGGTATCGATCGGCAACTTGTACGCAAATTCGGAAACGAACTCGCAGTGGCCGGGGGCAAAGTCTTCGAACAGCTTCAAAGTGAAAGCGCGCGTATCGGGATCGAGCGTGGCGAGGGCACGGGGCGAAAACAGGTTGTTCGCCATCGCTTTGCGATAGGCGGTGTGCCGGGGCGGATCGAAATTGTTCGGGATCAGCACGACCGATGCATCCCGCTTGGGAATGGCGAGGGAGGTGGCGGTGAAGCGTTCATGATCGGAAAAGACTTCGGCAATCGCGGCGGACGGCCGCACGACCCAATATCCACCGAGATCGGGCGAAAAGAAGATGTCCGGGCAATCCTTCAGACTGGCGATATAGCCATAGGGATCGTGCCGGATGGCTTCGTCGTTGCGGAAATCGAAACGCACGACCAGTTCAGCGGGGACATGATCCGGGATCGGGGCAGAAGCATTCACAATATCTCTCCACAAGGGCGACCGGGCAAGCGATCCGGTTGCCGCCACGCTATTGCGGGAGCATGGCTGTAGGACAGAGGGAAATGCCGCACGCTATCGTAATGCGGCAGGATCGGTTTCTTATGTCCGATCTGGCTGGCTTGGTTGCGGTTGTTCGCTTGTCAGCGCGCCCAGGACGATACCGCAAAGGATCATTGCCATCCCTATCAGGTGAAAGCCGTAAAGCTTCTCGTCCAGCAGCAAGGCCGCCAGAAAAGCGCCGAACAGCGGCATCAGGGTAATCGTCTGCCCCGCCGGTCCGGCCCCGAGATCGCGCACCGCGGCGTTGTACATCAGGTAGGCGACAAGCGAGGGCAGCACCGCGACATAAGCGAACGCCCCGAGTGTTGCGGTATCGAACCGGATACGCTGGCCCGCCAGATGTTCCCCCACCGACAGCGGCAGCATCGTGACGATGGCGATCAGGAATGTCGCCAGCAGAAAACTCAGGGGATGGCAGGCGGGGCGAATGCGGAGCAGGCTGGTGTAACCCGCCCAGCAGACCACGCCGCAAAGCACCAACGCATCGCCGACATTGACGGTCAGCCCAAGCAGGGCTTCCACATGACCGCGCAGGACGATCAGCACCACGCCCAGCATCGACAGCAAGACCCCCGCAATCTGCAGCCAGGAGGATCGCAGGCCAAAGATCGTGCGGTTGCATGCCAGCACCAGTGCCGGCACCGCGGCTTGCAACAGCAGCCCGTTGGTCGCCGTGGTGAATTGCAGGCCGGAATAGACGAAAGCGTTGAACCCGCCGACACCAGCGATCCCCAGCAACAGCGTGATGCGCCAATGCCGCCGGATCACGGGCCAGTCCGCCCGCAAATGCCGCCAGGCGAACGGCAGCACGAGAAGCGCGGCTCCGCTCCAGCGCACGAGGGCGAGAGTGAACGGCGGGATCGCCCCCTGAACGGCCCGGCCGACAATGAAATTGCCCGACCAGAACAGCATCACGAATGCGAGCGAGGTATATGACACCCAGCGCGGGCGGGTGGCAGCTTCATCATGTGTCATCTTCGTTCGGATTGCCTCTGTCGCATTGTCGCAGTCATCCCATTGGTCAACAGCTTACAGCCCTTTCACATATCGGCGATCCTGCAACCCGGGCCGAAGGCCGCCGCGCGATCGCCGGGATTACGCAAGGGGCAATCGCTGGCCGACAGGCAACCGCAACCGATGCAGGAATCCAATTGATCGCGCAGGCGGGTGAGGAGGGCAATCCGGTTATCCAGATCGCGCCGCCATTCCGCGGACATGGCTGACCAGTCCGCGCTGGTGACGGCACGTGCGTCGCGGTTGGCGGGTAAGTGCGCCTTGATATCAGCCAAGGGGATGCCCACCCGCTGCGCGATGCGGATGATGGCGATGAGCCGCAGCACGGAACGATGATAGCGCCGCTGATTGCCCCGCGTGCGCCAGCTTTCGATCAGGCCCTGCGTTTCGTAAAAATGCAACGTCGAGACGGCAACGCCTGCCCGGCGAGCCACTTCGCCGACTGTCAATATCTGCCCGTGATGTTCAACGTTCATTACCGATGGAATCCATAAATTGCGAATAATTACAAAAAAGAGCTTTACCTCAACCAATGTTGAGGTTGTATGGACCTGCCTCCGGATTCGCAAGGGGAGCTGATCTTGCAAACATCATCGAGCCAAACCGACGGCAAGTCGGTCATGCCATGGCGGCAAGCCGCAATGGCCGTTGGCCTCATCGTTCTCGTTTTCGTTCTTCTGTTTGCCTGGCGTAGCTGGCGCAACGCGGCGCCTGCGCCCGCTGCCCCGCCGCCAACCGCAGTGACCGCCGCATTCGTGGAACCGCGCGATGTCCCCGCCGCGCTGAAAGCGGTGGGATCGCTGCGTGCCGTTCAGGAAGTCATGCTGGCGCCGGAAGTGGCCGGGCGTGTAACCGCCATTCGCTTCCAGCCGGGCACGCGCGTCGGTGCGGGCGCCTTGCTCGTCCAGCTTTTCGACGGTCCCGAACGGGCTGACCGGGCCGCCGCCGCCGCCAAGGCGGAATTCGCCCGTCAGCAACTCGCCCGCTCCCGCCAACTTGCCCCGACTGGCGCTGAATCCCGCGAAGTCCTTCAGCAACGGCAGGCGGAATACGATCAGGCCGTGGCCGCCGTGCGGCAATACGATGCACGGATCACGCAAAAGCGGATCGTCGCCCCGTTTTCAGGCCAGATCGGCATCCGTCGCATCAATCTGGGGCAGTACCTGAATCCCGGCGATCAGGTCGCATCCCTTACTGCGCTCGACCGCCTTTATGCCGATTTCACTCTGCCGCAGCAGGACCTTGCCCAGCTTCACACCGGCAGCACCGTGACCCTGACATCGGACGCCTGGCCGGGCCGGACATTCACCGGGCGGGTGACCACAATCGAGCCGCGGATCGGGGAAGATACGCGCAATGTGACGGTGCAGGCGCTGCTCACCAATCCCGAACAACTCTTGCGTCCGGGCATGTATGTGAGCGTCGCGCTCGATCTTCCGCCGCAGAACGGCGCGCTGGTCGTCCCGCTGACCGCGATTCAGACTTCGGCTTCGGGTGACAGCGTGACCGTCATTCGCGGAGCCAATCCGCGCAAGGAAGGGAAAGCGGATGTCGTTGCCGTTATCCAGGGCCGCCGGATCGGCGACAGCGTGATCGTGACCAAGGGGCTGAAACCGGGCGATGTCGTGGTGGCCGAAGGGCAGACCCGCGTCCGGCCCGGTTCGGCGGTGCGCGTCAAGAACGTCATCCCGGCGATGAAGGACTGACCGGTGCGCTTTACCGATCTCTTCATTCGCCGGCCGATCCTGTCCATCGTCGTCAGCCTGCTGATCCTGCTGGTGGGTGGGGCGTCGCTGTTCCTGCTTCAGGTGCGCGAATATCCGAATATGGAAAGTGCCACCATCGTGGTGAACACCTCCTATCCCGGGGCGACGCAGGATGTGATGCAGGGGTTTATCACCACCCCGATTTCCCAGGCCATCGCCACCGCCAGCGGCATCGAATACCTGACTTCGACCTCCACGCAGGGCCATAGCCAGATCAAGGCCAAGCTGGTCCTGAATGCCGATGCGGACCGTTCGATGACCGAAGTGCTGGCCAAAGTGCAGCAGGTCAAATACCGGCTGCCGCAAGGGGCGAGCGATCCGGTGATCACCAAGATTACCGATGGTGCATCGGCGGTGCAGTATATCTCCTTCACCAGCGACACGCTGACGATCCCGCAAATCACCGATTTCGCGACGCGTGTCGCGCAGCCCCTGATTACTGCCGTGCCCGGCGTGGCATCGGCGGACATGGGTGGCGGACAGACGCTTGCCATGCGGGTCTGGCTCGATCCGGACAAGCTCGCCGCGCGCGGGCTTTCCGCCGGTGAAGTGGCGGCAGCCTTGCGCAGCAACAACGTCCAGGCCGCCCCCGGCCAATTGAAAGGGGCCGACACGGCGATCAACATCACCGCCGGGACCGATCTCACCAATGTCGACGATTTCCGCAACATGGTCGTCAAAAGCGGTGCGGACGGGCTGGTGCGATTGAGCGATATCGGCACAATCGAGATCGGCGGCCAGAATTACAACAGCAACGCCACCAGCAGCGGCCGTACTTCCGTGTTCATCGCCATTTCCCCCACGCCGGACGGCAACCCGCTGGAAATCGTGCGCACGGTGAAAGGGCTCCTGCCCGATATCCAGCGCGTCGCCCCACCGGGTTTGACCGTGGCCAGCCAGTTCGACGTGGCGCACTTCGTCAACGCTTCGATCGATGAAGTGAGCCACACATTGGTGGAAGCCATCGTGATCGTCGTGATCGTGATCTTCCTGTTCCTGGGATCGTTACGGGCGGTGATTATTCCGGTCGTCACCATTCCGCTTTCGCTCGTGGGAACCGCGGCGTTGATGCTGGCGTTCGGCTTTTCGATCAATCTTCTGACCCTGCTGGCCATGGTGCTGGCCATCGGCCTGGTGGTCGATGACGCCATCGTCGTGGTCGAAAACATCCATCGCCACATCGAGGAAGGTCTTTCCGCCGTGGAAGCCGCTCTGGTCGGCGCGCGGGAGATTGTCGGCCCGGTGATCGCGATGACGATCACGCTGGCGGCGGTCTATACCCCCATCGGCCTGATGGGTGGGCTGACCGGCGCGCTGTTCCGCGAATTCGCTTTCACACTCGCCGGTTCGGTCATCGTATCCGGGGTGATCGCGCTGACGTTGTCACCCATGATGAGCAGTTTCCTGCTCAACGAGAAGATGAACGAAGGCAAGCTATCCCAGCGGATCGAGGCTACCATGGAACGCCTCACGCATGGCTATGAACGGTTGCTGGGCATGACGCTCGCCGCGCGCGGGGCTGTGTTGCTTGTCGGGCTCGCCGTGCTGGTCGGGATCGTTATCCTGTTTTCGGGCGCGCGGCGCGAACTCGCCCCGCAGGAAGACATGGGCTATGTCTTTGTCCAGATCAAAGCGCCGCAATATGCCAATGTCGATTACACCGCGCGCTTCGCGAAGGACGTCGAGAAGATGTTCTTCCCGATGCCCGAATATGTCAGTTCCTGGTATGCGAACGGGCTTGACCGGCCCAACAGCGGCTTCGGCGGCATCATTCTGAAGGAATGGAACGAGCGGAAACGTTCGGCCGATGAAATTCAGGCACAGCTCAATGCGGAAGGCGCTGGCATTACCGGCGTGTTCGCCACCTCGTTCCAGCCCGCGCCGCTTCCCGCCGGCAGCGGCGGGTTGCCGGTGCAGATGGTGATCCGTTCGCCCGACGATTTCCCGGCGATTTACCAGACGCTGGAGAAGATCAAGGGCGCGGCCTGGGGCAGCGGCCTGTTCGCCTTCGTGGACAGCGATCTTGCGTTCGACAGCCCCGAAGCACGGATAACCGTGGATCGGGAAAAGGCGGGGCAAATGGGTGTCTCGATGGATGCCATCGCGGGAACGCTGGCGACGCTGGTGGGCGAAAACTACGTCAACCGCTTCAACTGGCACGACCGTTCCTATGACGTCATCGCGCAGGTTCCGCAGGACAAGCGTCTCACGCCGGACAATCTGGGCCGCTATTATGTCAAGGCGAACTCGGGCGCGCTGGTTCCGCTGTCCACGGTGGTGAAAGTGAGCATGCGCCCGCAGGCCAACCAGCTGCCGCAGTTCAACCAGATGAATTCAGCGACGATTTCGGCCGTGCTCGCGCCGGGCGTGACGATGGGCGAAGCGGTCAGCTTTCTGGAGTCCCAGCCTCTTCCGGCGGGGATGACGGTGGATTGGCTGTCCGACAGCCGCCAGTACGTGCATGAAGGAAACAGGCTGACGGTTTCCTTCGGCTTCGCGCTGATCGTGATTTTCCTCGTTCTGGCTGCGCAGTTCGAAAGCTTCCGCGATCCGGTGGTGATCCTCGTCACCGTGCCACTGGCGGTATGCGGGGCGCTTGCGCCGCTCTACCTCGGCTATGCCACGCTCAATATCTATACCCAGATCGGGCTCGTGACACTGATCGGGCTGATATCCAAACACGGGATTCTCATGGTCTCTTTCGCCAACGATATGCAGCACAATCAGGGGCTGAACCGGATCGACGCCATTCGCCGCGCTGCTGCGGTGCGTATGCGGCCGGTGCTGATGACCACGGCCGCGATGGTGGCCGGGCTGGTGCCCTTGCTGTTCGCCAACGGGGCAGGGGCGGCAAGCCGGTTCGCCATCGGCATCGTGGTCGTGATGGGCATGCTGATCGGCACGATGTTCACCCTGTTCGTATTGCCTACGATCTACAGCTTTGTGGCACGCGATCACCGCGCTGCGGCGGAAAGCGAACGGGCCAAGCTCCTCGCCCAGTCGGAGGCATCCCATGCGTAAGGGTGTGTTCAAGACCATGCGCAACCTGATGCTGGCATCTGCGGGTGTTCTGGGGCTGGGGGCGTGCGCTGTCGGGCCGAATTATCGTGTGCCAGCGCCATTGCCCGAAGCCAGCGCCGGATCGTTCGTCAGCACCGCGCCCGGCACATCGGCCGAACAGCCGCAGGATCAGTGGTGGCGTCTTTATGACGATCCCGCGCTGGATCGTCTGGTTCAGCAGGCATTGGCGGCGAACACCGATCTGCGCGTCGCCGCGGCCAATCTGGCACGGGCGCAAGCTGTCCTGCGCGAATCGCGGGCCGGGCGTTTACCATCGACCGATCTTTCAGGCGGCGTTGCTTATGGCAACAGTTCCAGCGTGAACGGCCTGGGCGGCGGAGACAGCCAGTGGGCCTATTCCGGCGGTCTGGGGCTTTCGTGGGAAATCGACCTGTTCGGGCGGATCGGCCGCACAATCGAAGCGGCCAGGGCTGATCGCGATGCCGTTGCCGCCACGCGCGACCGGGTTGCGGTCACTGTCGCGGCGGAAACGACGCGGGCCTATACCGAAGCCTGCACATTGGCCGAAGCGAGCGCCGTTGCCCGCCAATCGCTCGATATAGCGCAACGCGGATACGATATCTTAACCGCACAGGAACGGGCGGGAAGCGCTTCCCGCCTCGATGTAGAGCGTTCCGCTGCTGCGCTGGCCAATGCGCGGGCTGCGCTCCCACCGTTGGAAGGGGCGCGGCAATTCTCCTTGTTCGAACTGGCGGCCCTGATGGGCCTGCCGCCCGCGCAAGTGCCGGAAGAAGCGCGCCAGTGTCTCAAAACGCCGCAACCGGCGCGGCCGATCCCGGTGGGGGATGGGGAGGGGCTTATCGCCCGCCGCCCTGATGTGCGTGAAGCGGAACGGCAACTGGCGGGGGATACCGCCCGCATCGGTGTTGCCACCGCCGATCTCTATCCGCGCATTTCGCTGGGCGGCTCAGGCAATTTCTTCCGCAACGATCAGGTGAAAGGCAGCGATTCCTTCAGCTTCTCGCTCGGCCCGTTGCTGTCGTGGAGCTTTCCCAACATTGCGGTGGCAAGAGCCCGTGTTGCCCAGGCGGAGGCAGGCACGCAAGCTTCGCTCGCCCGGTTCGACGGGGCTGTGCTCAATGCCTTGAAGGAAGTGGAACAGGCGCTCACCATGGTTGCTGCCGACACGCGGCAGCGCGATGCGCTGGCCGATGCCGCCGGGCGGGCCAATGCGGCCTATGGCCTTGCCAACCAGCGGTATCGTGCAGGCTCGCTGTCTTTCCTCGATCTGCTCGATGCCCAGCGGACGCTGCTCGATGCCAGGGCCAACCTGACCAATGCGGACCGCGCGCTTGGCTCTGCCAGAGTCGATTTGTTCAAGGCATTGGGTGGCGGATGGCAGGACTTGCCGCCACTGGCAAAGCCGCAAAGCTGACCGTTCGCTATCGGGGGAGGCGGTACAGGCGGCTTCCCCCGATACAATCCGCACCGCTCAATTCGTCACGCGCGGAGCCAGCGCCCGATCCAGATAAGAAGGGGTGGCCGCGTCCGCCGCCCGGTGCAAGATGGGGTAGGACTGCCCCCGTTCCAGCACGATCTGCACTTCCTTCACCCGATCGAACCGGCGAACGGTCAAGGCAAGCGGACGTTTGGCGGTAAAGGCGGCATCGATCCCATCCTGCATGGCGGCATGGGAATAACTTCGCCCGTCGACACCGAGGATTTCCATGCCCCGGACCATCCCGGCACGGAATGCGGGGCTGTCCCAGATCACATCCAGCACACGCGCGGCCAAGCCCACCTGCACGCCAACGCTGTAGCGAAAGTCGAAGTAGGAATAGTGGATTTGGTCGTGCGCCAGCCAATCCGACGGGAAAGGTTGCCAGGCCAGTTCATACCCGCCGAGCGTAATGCCCCGATACGGCGCATGGGGGGCGATGCGGTCGATGCGGGCCGCGAAGAACTCCGCCCAATCGTATTCCAGCACTGCCCGCAACCCTGCCACTACATCCATCCGGGAATAAGGCGCGGAAGTGGTGGAAAGGATATGTGCCGCTTCCGGGGCGAAGAAACCATGCGCGAAATCGTCGAGCGAGCGGGATCCACCCGTCTGCGAACGAATAATCATGTCTGCTTCCAGCCAGATCAGCAGCCCTTCGGAATAGTAGTCTTCGGATCGTTGCCAACTGGTCCACGGCTGCGGTTCGCGCGCGGTGAAAATCGGGTCCATATCGGTATCGGCGAGGGGACGCCATGTCCGCCCCGGACGCTGATCGTACATCGCGAAAGTCAGCGCGAAGGCATCGCGTGTCAGGTCCTGACCGATCAACCCGCACCGCGCGGCCAGCACATGGCCGTAATATTCGGTCAGCCCTTCATAGACCCACATCAGTTCATCGGTCATCAGGTCGAAAGTCGGTTGGAAGTTGCCGCGCGGGACCCGGTATTTGCCGACCCAGCTATGCACGTATTCATGTGGCAGGAGATCCCGCTCGGTCGTCGAACTGTCCCAGCTCGAAAAGTAGGTCGAACGGACGCCGACCTCGCTGCAACGGCGATGTTCCAGCCCCATCGAACCGATCTGGTCCGACAGCGTCATCAAAAAGGCGTATCGGTCAAACGGGCGATTGCCGAACAGGGCATCGGCTTCCGCAATCAATTTGCGGTGCGGGGCGATCATATCCTCAGAAAAAGGCAATTGATCCGCACGGTCCGCCGCGATCAGCAGTTCGATGCCGGGGGAAAGCGTTTCCCGGCGTGCCCAACGTCCGGCCAGCAGGGGCGAATCCACCAGCGTACGCACGCTGGCTTCGGAAAAACGGATCGTCCCATCGGCATCGACGGCGAATTCGTGCAGCCCGCTGATCCAATCCCAACCCGTGGGCAAGCGCGTACTCGCATTGATCGTGATTTCATCGACCGGGCGATCCGCAGGGTAGAGCAGCACCGCCGACCATTGCAGGCGCAGCATGTCATCGCTGACCAGAACGCGACCCTGGCTTGCATCGGTGGGCGTCAGCGCATCGAATGCAATTGTCAGGTGGCTTGCATCGGCGGGAGTATCGACCCGGAAGTGGTAGGCGTTGATCGGATCGCGCCACCAGGTGCATGGGCCCTGTTCCGTTTCGATCCGCAGGCCTGCCAGCAAATCGACGCTCCCTTGCGGGGCGTGATAGGCCGGAAGCCACGCCGCCATCGCCAGCACAATCTCCGTCTGCCCGTATAGCGGCAGCGATTGCCTCACCCGGAATATGCCGCGATCCGTATCCGTGGCATCGACAAAGAGATCGATCGCGCTCGTTTGCGGCTGATCGGGAATTGGCGTCATGATATCGGTGCCTTGCGGGAACATTCGGCGGGTTTCACAGTAACAGCCGCATATCGCGTTGCAAGGTTCCGTCGATCGGACGGCCTGGCAGCAACTCAGGAGAACTGGCATGGCCCGGAATGTCGCCGAAATCGTCACGGACACTCTCATCAAGGCCGGGGCGCAGCGGTGTTATGGCATTGTCGGCGACACGATAAATCACTTCATCGACGCTATTCGCCGGTCCCCGATGCGCTGGATCCACGTACGTCATGAAGAGGCGGGGGCGCTCGCGGCGGGCGGTGAAGCCTATATGACCGGCGAACTGACCGTCTGCGCGGGCACGACCGGGCCGGGCAGCCTGCACTTCGTCAACGGTATTTTCGAAAGCCACCGCAATGGCGCCCCGGTGGTGCTGATCGCTTCCAATGTCGACCGCGCGGAAGTTGGCCTGAATTTCCCGCAGGAAGTGGATCAGAAGAAGATCTACGAACAATGCTCCGTTTTCTGCGAGCATATTTCGCATCCTTCCCAAGCGCGCCGGATCACCGCACTTGCGGCTCAGGCGGCGTTGACCAAGGGCGGCGTTGCTGTCGTCATCATCAACGGCGATATGTTCATCGAACAGGATGCGGACGAACGGGAATGGTCTGTCCATCGTCCGCACCCGATCACCATTCCGGCGCAGGATGAACTGGCAGCGCTCGCCAACGAGATCGACAAGGCCGAAAAAATCACGATCTATGCCGGATACGGTGCCCGTCATGCCCGCGATGCACTGGTCGCGCTGGCGGAAAAGCTCCAGGCCCCGATTGTCCACACCACGCGCGCCAAGGAGTTTCTGGAGCCTGACAACCCTTTCAATGTGGGGATGACCGGCATTCTCGGCAATCGGGCCGGGATGGACGCCATTGGGCGGGCCGATCTTCTGCTCTGCATCGGCACGGATTTCGCCTGGACGCAATATTATCCCGATAAAGCCCGCATTGCCCAGATCGATGTCGATCCGACTCATCTGGGCAGGCGCAGTCCGATCCATACAGGCCTCGTCGGCGATGCACGCGCCACCGCGGATGCCCTCCTGCGGCTCGTCATGGCCAAGCCATCGGGCGATCATCTGGATCAGGCGCTCAAGCAATGGAAAGACGATTGCGCTGATTATGAAGCCGCGGCGCAGGAACCCGATCCCACGCTGATCCACCCGCAATTCGTGGCGCATACGCTGGATCGGCTCGCGGCATCCGACGCCTTGTTCACAGCTGACGGAGGCAGCCCGATGGTGTGGGCTCTCCGCCATCTGACCGCCACGGGCCAACGCCGTTTCCTCGTCAGCCTGCTGCATGGCACGATGGCGAACGCCTACCCCCAGGCCATGGGCATAGCGGCGGCTTACCCCGAACGGCAGGTCATCGCGCTCTGCGGGGATGGCGGGATGACTATGCTGATGGGTGACCTGCTCACGCTCAAGCAGGAAAAGCTTCCGGTGAAGCTGCTCGTCTTCAACAACGGTTCGCTCGGCTTCGTCGAAATGGAGCAACGGGTGGAAGGCCTGCTCGATTCCTACACCGATCTCGAAAATCCCGATTTCGCGGAATTGGCCAAAGTGTGCGGCCTGTTCGGCGAACGCGTGGAAAATGCCGACCGCCTGGAAGAGGCGATGCAGCGCTGGCTGGCTCACGATGGCCCGGCACTGCTCGATGTCACGGTCAGCCGGATGGAACTGGTCATGCCGCCGAAGATAGAGGCAAGCCAGGTCGCATCCACCGCGCTGTTCGGCATCAAGGCGGTGCTCGATGGCCGGGCCAGGGAAGTCGTTTCCCTGCTGCGCGATAACTTCCTGCGCTAGCGGCTCTGGCGGCAGCGCATGGCGCTATTTTCGCAGTGCCATTCGGTCATGCTATGGCAATGCGGCCCCGGCATGCAGCAGGATTTCACGCACCCGGCTGAGTGCCATATCCCCGGCGTCATCGACGCCCATGAGCGCGAAGCTGCCGTTGATATCGAAAGTGCAATGACCATGCACCACCGCGATCAGCGACCGGGCGAGGCGAGGGGCCTCGGCGCACCGTTCCGGTGGGAGAACCGCCGCGATTTCGGCCACCACCAGTTCCATCAGGCCACTGCGCAATATGTCATGCTCTTCTGGCATCGAGAGATCGGCGGGCAAGCGGTGATCGTATATCGCCAGCCACGTGTTGCGGTTGGCCCGCGCGAAATCGAAATAGGCCTGAACCAGGCAAGCGATGCGATCGCCCGCGCATGCGGCAAGCTTCGCCCGCACATAATCGGCCCACAGCACGAAAGTCCGCGTGTTGATGGCGAGGATCAGATGATCGTAGCTGCCGAACACATTGTACAGTGTGCCGATGGTGTAGCCGATACGCTTCGCCACCGCCCGCGCGGAGAAGTGCGCGAAGCCCACCTCGGCCATATGCTTGTGCCCTTCGACGACAAGCATCTGTTCCAGTTCCTTGCGGGTATGATCGGACCGGCGCCCCATTCTCGCGTTGTAACAGCTTAAATTAACGGCGTCTAATTAGCCGGGAGAGGGCACAGGCGGGCTGCGCCTGGTCCGGTCCATGGCGATGAATCCGGGCTGGAAGAAACTTTTTTGAGAAATTCGCCACAGCCCTCTTCCCTCCTGAAAATCCTCAGCTATAGGGAGCGCACCGCACGAATCGTGCGGCGCCCGAAATGGGGTGTGGACGCATAGCTCAGTTGGTAGAGCAGCTGACTCTTAATCAGCGGGTCCTAGGTTCGAGCCCTAGTGCGTCCACCAAATTCTCCCAATAAAAACAGCCACTTAGCGAAGGTCTTGCGCGGAAACGCAGGCCAGCGTCGCACGCCTTCTAGCGTATTTCTAGCCGCTCTAGCTGCTAACAGCAGCGCCTCGCACCGAGGGCACGAGGCGCTGCACAGCGTCAGGACGTAGGAGGAAAGTAAGAGCGCCCCTGCTGGTGCGGCCGTTGGATTTATCGAGGAACGAACCGCTATGCCTCGGCGCGGGGGAAAGGACTTACCCCGCGAACCTGTCTCATCGAAACCTATCCTCGTCTCCCCGGCATCCCTGAGCGCCGCTGCACAGGCGCAAGCGCAGCACGTCCTCTGAAAAGAACGGACGGCGACACTTGAGACAACGGTGCCAGCCCACCTTCCTGACCACACGGCCCGGGTGATCTTCGTCCATCACCGGCTCCCGGCGCTTGCATCCGTCGAACGGCCAAGGGTCCGGCTCGATGATGCCGATGGCGGCAGCCTGCCCGCGCATACGAAGCGGCACATGCAGACCGTCCACTGGCTTGGGGCGCGGCGGTTTGGGCGCTGGGGGCGGTGCTGGCCGACTCTGCTCGTCCTGCCACGCTAGTAGCCACGCGGGTTCACCGTCAGCGGGCATATGCCAGCGCCCATACCCCGCCCTCGTCCCATTCGCGAAGATGATCGAGGATCAGCAGGAAATCCCCTGCGAGTGTGCCCGCCATCACCTCCGCATATGTGGCATCGGCGAAAGCATCGAACGAGCCGCACATGATGACGATGGGCGACGGTCGCGGCTTCCGAGCAGTCTCCAGCTTCGCCACGCGGCGCTGAAGTGCCCGGATGCCCGACACTGTGGTCAGCCCTTCTCAGCGAGCGCCTTGCTCACCTCAATGTCGGCAGCGATCTGCCCGCCAGCGAGCGCAGCGTTGTCGTCCGTCACGCCGAAATGGCGCTGCACGATCCGGTCAGCGTATTCGATAGGCATCCCATACTTCTCCGCCTTCGGGTGCGAACCGGGTTCAGCGGCTTTCAGGGATTCGTTGTTGTCAGTCATGATGTATCACCTTCAGTTGAGTGAGAATGTCGTGGGCATCAGCGCGGACATGCCAGTCGTCGCAGTCGCGCATCACGTCCGCGCATGTGGCAATCGCCATCTGGCGTAGCTGCCCGCGCTCCTGATCGTTCAGGGTGGCGAGCATCTTGGCAAACGGGGTCCAGCGGTCGGTGTTGAGAATGTCGCCGTGGTTGAGCGGAACGACATAGAGCGGGCGCGCCATCTGATCCGCGACGGCCACAGCCCAATCCAAGCATTCCTGATAGGCGCTGATCGGAAGGTAGCGGAGGCTGCGACCTGCGACCGTTCCGGGCGTATCGCCCTCACCGAATAGGATGACTTGCACCAGCACGTCGTCAGGCGCGGGCTGCTCCGTGATGACCCTGTTCCGGGCTGTGGTTATCGTCGTCATGAGCCGGTGCCCCTATGTATCAAATCGCACGGGCGGGTCCGTCGCATCGCCGACTTTTCCAACCGAAGTGCAACAAATTGCGCGTTACCCTCGGGCATCGCTCGCCGCCTCCAAGGCCTCGATCCGAGCGGCCAGTTCCTCGGTCGCCCGCACGTCTGCCAGCGATTTGATGCTGTCGATGATGAGCCGCCCCACATCCGGCGCGACCGCGCCAGCGGCCACGGCGTCCAGCACCTGGGCGACCTGCTCGCTGATCGGCAGGGAGGCGTCGAACTCGAAGCTGACCTTCTCGGCCTGCGCCTTCACCGAGGGCAGCACCTTGGCGAGAACGATGCTCGCGGCGTTCGTATCGCCTTCCAGCGCCTTCCCGACCAGCACGGCAATGATGTTCCGCATTTCATCGAGCATCTGCTGTGTGGCCAGCAGCCGCCGATCTGGTCGCCCCGGCGGACGCCCGCGCGGGTTGCCGCTCACACCCGGTTGCCAGTCAGGATTGCCGGGGCCGCGCGGCTCAGATGCAACGGGCGGAGGCGGAGGCTTCCAGTCCGTGCCCCAAGGGGGCTGGATTGCGGTCGTCATCGAACTACCTCGATTTGATTAGAACAAGGCGTCAGACCGGGACGGCGAAGGCCTCGTTGGACTCTTTCACCTGTTTGCGCACTTGCGCCGGGGTGATCGTTTTGACGAGGATCGGCGCGCCGTTGACCTTCGATTCCTCGTAGATCTTGATGTCGCCGACCGCATCGGTCACTGCCTTGGTCAGCAGCTTGTATCGGTTGTTGAGCATGTCTGCCGCTTGGCGCATCGCCCCCAGCTTCTTCGCTTCGACAGGCCGCTGCGCCTTGTGCCAATCGTGAAGGAACTCCGCGTGCAGCTCGGGTTCGAGACCGGAAAGG
>CAYXMY010000018.1:0-32933 GCA_964466155.1 uncultured Caenibius sp.
ACCAGACCCAGGATGCGGTGGATCCGGCTTTGCCGGTCCACCCGCATCGCCCCCTTGAGGGGGTGCCCGAAGGGCGTGGGGATGGGCTTTCCTTCCGGTCCACCCGCATCGCCCCCTTGAGGGGGCGTCCGAAGGGCGCAGGGGGTCAAACCATCTCAGCGATCTTGACCTTCCAGGTCTTCGGACCGGTCTCGTGCACCGACGTGCCGTTGGCATCCACGGCCACGGTCACGGGCATGTCCTGCACGTCGAACTCATAGATGGCTTCCATGCCCAGGTCCTCGAAGCCCACGACCTTGGCGTCGCGGATCGCCTTCGACACCAGGTAGGCCGAGCCGCCGACCGCCATCAGATAGGCCGATTTGTGCTTGCGGATGGACTCGATGGCGACGGGGCCGCGCTCGGCCTTGCCGATCATCGAGATCAGGCCGGTCTGCTCCAGCATCATGTCGGTGAACTTGTCCATCCGCGTGGCGGTGGTGGGGCCGGCCGGGCCGACGACCTCGTCGCGCACCGGATCGACCGGGCCGACGTAGTAGATCACGCGGCCCTTGAACTCGACCGGCAGTTGCTCGCCCTTGGCCAGCATGTCCTGGATGCGCTTGTGCGCGGCATCGCGCCCGGTGAGCATCTTGCCGTTGAGCAGCAGGCGGTCGCCCGCTTTCCAGCCGCGCACGTCTTCCGGCGTCAGCGTATCGAGATTGACGCGCTTCGCGGCGGAATCCGGTGCCCAATGCACTTCCGGCCATTCGTCCAGCTTGGGCCGTTCGAGGAAGCTCGGCCCCGATCCGTCGAGCGTGAAATGCGCGTGGCGCGTGGCGGCGCAGTTCGGGATCATCGCCACCGGCTTGCCCGCGGCATGGCACGGCCAGTCCTTGATCTTGACGTCGAGAATGGTCGACAATCCGCCCAGGCCCTGCGCCCCGATGCCCAGCGCGTTGACCTTGTCGAAAATCTCGATCCGCAGCGCTTCGATATCGTTCTGCGGCCCGCGCTGCTTGAGCTGGGCCATGTCGATCGGCTCCATCAGGCTTTCCTTGGCGAGGCGCACGCAATGTTCCGCCGTGCCACCAATGCCGATGCCGAGCATGCCCGGCGGGCACCAGCCCGCGCCCATCTGCGGCAGCATGTCCACCACCCAGTCGACGATGTTGTCCGACGGGTTCATCATCTTGAACTTGGACTTGTTCTCGCTCCCGCCGCCCTTGGCCGCGACATCGATGGAAACCTTGCTGCCCGGCACCATTTCCACCGAGAGCACGCAGGGTGTGTTGTCCTTGGTGTTGCGGCGGGTGAACGCCGGATCGGCCAGCACCGAAGCGCGCAGCTTATTTTCGGGGTTGTTGTAGGCGCGGCGCACGCCTTCATCGACCACGTCCTGCAGGCTCAGCTTCGAATCGAGGCGGCAATCCTGGCCCCATTTGACGAAGACGTTGACGATGCCGGTATCCTGGCAAATCGGCCGGTGCCCTTCGGCGCACATGCGGCTGTTGGTCAGGATCTGGGCAATCGCATCCTTGGCCGCCGGGCCTTGTTCCGCCTTGTAGGCTTCGCCCAGAGCACGGATGTAATCCATCGGATGGAAATAGGAGATATATTGCAGCGCGTCGGCAACGCTTTCGATCACGTCGTCTTCGCGGATCATCACCATATCGGCCATAGGCTCATCGGCTCCTTGCTGGAACGGCCTGCGCTGACACGAACGCATCCGCTCGATCGAATTTTACTGGCACGCCCCATGCGCCCGGTTCATACAACCTGTTGCATAGCAGCAGAGTCGTTGCCCCCATAGGCGCGGCCATGGGGGGCGTCAAAGCCCTTGGCGAGCGCGGACCTCTCCCCTAAAGCGGCTACAAAATCAGGCACGGTTCGCGCATGTCCCGCGGGCTGGTGAAAAGGGTTCTGGAATGACAATGGTAAATGATCGCCCGGCCGACAGCTTTACCGCCGCGCGACGTGCAATGATCGACAGCCAGCTTCGTGTCAGCGGCGTGAACGAAGAATCCGTTCTCACCGCCATCAACAGCGTCGCCCGCGAAGCCCACGTGCCTGCGGCAGCGCAAGCGCTCGCCTATATCGACCGTTCGGTGCCGTTGGGGGACGGGCGTTTTCTCGCGCCGCCGCTGTTCTATGGCCGGATGCTGACCGAAGCCGTACCGCATGCACAGGACAAAGTGCTGATCGTCGATGGCGGCAGCGGCTACCTGCCCGCACTGCTCGCCCGCTTCACAACTGCTTCGGTCGATGTGATCGACCCTGCCGCCGCCACCGCAGCGGGAACGGGGGCTTACACGCTCCTGCTGATCGATGGCGCGATCGAGGAATTGCCCGCCGGTCTTTCCGCCCGTCTGGCGGACAATGCTCGCATCGTGACCGGAATCGTCGAACGCGGCGTCACCCGTCTGGCCGCAGGCCGCAAGGCGGCGGGCGAAGTCGTGCTGCTGACGCTGGCCGAAATGGGCATCCCGGAGCTGCCGGAATTCGCCAAGCCCAAACGCTGGAGCTTCTGAACCATGCTGCTGGGGGGGAAGCGAATTGCCCTGTGCGCGGCCATGCTGGCGCTGGCCGGAACGCCTGCGCATGCCGATACGCTGCGCGATGCCCTCGCCAGCGCCTACAACAACAATCCCACCTTGCAGGCCGCCCGCGCCAACCAGCGCGGCGTGGATGAAAATGTCGTGATCCAGCGCGCCGCAGGGCTCCCCCAGGCTGCCGGGAACGCGTCCTATTCCGAAGTCATCGCGGACAATTACCACGATCCCGCCAACCTCTATCCCGACCGGCAAGTGAATGCCGGGCTATCGCTGTCCGTCCCGGTCTATTCGGGCGGGGCAGTCCGCAATTCGGTGCAAGCGGCGAAAATCCGGGTCAAAGCGGGCCAGGCCGATTTGCGCGCCACGGAATCGGCCATCTTCAGCCAAGTGACCGCCTCCTATATGGACGTGATCCTGAACGAGGCGATTGTCGGCCTCAACATGAAGCTGGTCGATGTGCTGCAAGTCAATCTGCAGGCGACGAGCGACCGGTTCGAAATCGGCGAACTCACCCGCACCGACGTCGCCCAATCCAGCGCCCGGCTGGAAATCGCACGCGGCGATCTGCGCTCGGCCCGCGCCAATCTGGTCGAAGCGCGCGAACGCTATATCAAGCTCGTCGGGCGTGAGCCGGGCCGGTTGACCCCGCCGCCGCCGCTGCCCGCCATGCCCGTGAGCGCGGAAGAAGCAGCCGCCCTTGCCCTGCAGTTCAACCCCGACCTGATCGCCGCACAGGAACGCGCGGATGCCACGCGCTACGATATCAAGGTCGCCGGATCGAGCCGCTTGCCCACGGTCGAAGTCTTCACTTCGGGCAGTTTCGCCGATGCGCTGGGTTCCGGCGCGCTGCTAACCGATGCCGTCACCGGTGCCGGCCGAGACCGCACGACTTCGGCCACCGCCGGCGTGCGGGCAACGATCCCGCTGTATCAGGGTGGCCGCCCCGCCGCACAGGAACGGCAGGCGCAGGCAGGTGCATCCGCCGCGCTGGAACAGCAGGTGGCGGTGGAACGCGATGTAATCGCCCAAGTCCGCGCGGCCTATTCAAGCTGGCAGGCCGCCAATTCGATCATCGCCTCGACCCAGAGCGCGATTGCCGCCAACGAGCTCAGCCTCGAAGGCGTGCAGGCGGAAAACACCGTCGGCAACCGCACCATTCTCGATATCCTCAATGCCGAACAGGAACTGCGCAATTCCCGCGTCCAACTGGTGACGGCGCAGCGCAATGCCTATGTCGCCGGATTCACGTTGCTGGCCGCCATTGGCAAGGCCGAAGCCCGCGATCTGGATCTCGATACCGGCGGCCCGCTCTACGATCCGCAGGACAATTACCGCCGGGTCAAAGGCAAGTATTTCGACTGGGGCAGCGATCCCGATCCCGTCACCCAATCGACCCGCACCGTTGACACGCCCGCCCAAGACGGCGAAATTCCGGCTATCAAGTAAATCGGGGCTGGAAGCATGCGGCAGGAAAACGAACCTTCGGTCGAGGAAATTCTTGAATCGATCAAGAAAGTGATTGCCCGCGACAGCCAGGAAATCGTCGCTCAAGCGCGGGTAAGGCGCGAAAATCCGGGCGCTGCGCGGTCCGAAGCGGCATCGGCCGATGGGATGGATGAAGTGCTCGATCTCGGCAGCGAAGCGATGCTGCTGCCCGAGGGCGAATCGGTGGAAAGCGAATCGCTCGTGAATGCCGACGCGCGTTCTTCGATGCGCGAATCGCTGGCCGCGCTGGCCATGCTGTCCGAACCGGGCGTCCCGCCGCAAATCGTCCGCTCGGGCGAAACCTCGCTCGAAGGGCTGGTGCGCGAAATGCTGCGTCCGATGCTGGCGCAATGGCTCGATACCAATCTGCCGCTGATGGTCGAAAAGCTGGTCGCGGCCGAAATCGCCCGGATCGCCGGCAAGCGGGGCTGATTTTCCGCTTACCGCGCCGTGTCCAAACCCGACCCCGCTCTGCTCGATCCGGCACGGTATCCTTTTTCCTGCCAGATTCCTTCCCGTTATGGCGATCTCGATCCCAACGGGCACATCAACAATGTGGCGATGACCGGGATTCTCGAAGACGCGCGCCTGCGCATTCTGCTGGCCTGCGCGCCCGAACACTCGCTGGGCGATTGGCGGATCATGACCGTCAGCCTCTCCGTGACGTATCTGGGCCAGGGATATTACCCGCAGCCTGTCGAAGTGATGGGCGGGTTCACCGCCCTTGGCCGTTCAAGCTTCACCATGGTGCAGTACGCCCGGCAAGGCGAACGCGCGGTCGCCCATGCGCAAACCGTGTTGGTGTGGGTGGCCGATGGGCACGCGGCCCCATTGCCGGAGGCTTTTCGCAGCGCGCTTCACACCTATATGATACGGGCATGACCGCTTCACCGCACCAACTCGCCAAAGCCCGCAAGGCCCTTGCCACTCATGGTGGGGACAATATCCGGCGCCATATCTTCCTTTGCGCGGAGCCTGAAAAGGGCGAATGCTGCAACCGCGCCGTGGGTGCGCCGGCATGGAAGTACCTGAAGAAGCGCCTGAAGGAACTGCGGCTCGACCGGGATGGCGGAGTCGCCCGGACAAAGGCCGATTGCCTGCGCATCTGCTCCGCCGGGCCGATTGCCGTCGTCTGGCCCGATGGCGTGTGGTATCACAGTTGCACCGAGGAAGTGCTGGAACGGATTATCCAGGAGCACCTGATCGGCGGCATCCCGGTGGAAGAATTCCGCCTCTATCCGGCAGACCGCGAAGACTGAATGGGGCCGTACCGGTGCGGCGCCAATGTGCCCCCGGTTAACGCCCCGCTCCCCCATCGTCGTCATCGTTCGACGGATCGATGATGGTTTCGTCATGCCCGGTCCCGCTGGAGAGGAACACCAGCCCCATCAGCGCCGACATCAGCAGCATCGTGAACCCGATTCCGATGGCCGCGGCGATATAGAAATGGATCGAGACGAACCCATTGTGCTTGTAAAGCAGCGCCATGGCGATGGCGACCACCCCCAGCGTTACCCCCATCATGAAGCGCATCACCCGCCGATATCGTGCCCAGGCGTGGGCCGCGAGCTCCGGATCGTCGAGAGGGGAGCGCGGAATCATGACGATCGGTATGCCTTTCGCTGCGGTGCATTGCGGACAGGCACTATGCCATGAATGGAGACCGCACGCATCCTTCCCATCTCGTGCGATCTTTTGCATGCCCTTTCTGGCAAAGCCGATCGCTTCGTGGCATTATTGCCGCACAACGAAGTCATAAGTGGAGAGTATAGCGGTGAGTATTGCCCGAATTCTCGAACAGCGTGACGGCGCAATCTATACTTGTAATCAGACGCAAGGCGTCGCCGAAGCGGCGCAATTGCTTGCCGAACGCCGGATCGGCGCACTGCCTGTCATGGATGGCGATATGGTGGTCGGCATTTTTTCCGAACGCGATCTGCTCTATTGCATCGCGCGGGAAGGGGCGGCAGCCCTGAACCGCACGGTGGGCGAAGTGATGACCTCACCGCCCATCACGGTAACCCGCGATACCGATGCAATCGAGGCGATGGAACTGATGACCCGCCGCCGCGTCCGCCATTTGCCCGTGGTGGAAGGGAACCGGATGATCGGCCTGATTTCGATTGGCGATCTGGTGAAAGTGCGCGTGGAACTGGCCGAATCCGAAGCGCTGGCCATGCGCGAATATATCCAGACGGCCTGATCCGTCCGCAATCCCTGCCGCATGCGGCTTGCCGCAGGGCAGGGTGCGCCTTACATTGGGGACATGGCCACACAGACCCTATCCCATGTCACCCTGACCCCGGCTGCCGCGGCACGCGTGGCCGCTATCGCGCAAAAGCAGGCCAAGCCCGCCATGCTGCGCCTCTCGGTCGAAGGAGGGGGCTGCTCGGGCTTTCAATACAAGTTCGGTTTGGCCGACACGATCGATGCCGACGATTCGATTGCCGAAACCGATGGGGTGAAGCTGCTGGTCGATCCGGTCAGCCTCGATCTGGTGGCCGGCTGCACGGTCGATTTCGTCGAATCGCTGGGCGGGGCGGCGTTCCGTGTGGAAAATCCCAATGCCACGGCCGGTTGCGGCTGCGGTTCCAGCTTCGGCATCTGATTTCCCGTGCGCATCGCGACGTTCAACATCAACGGCATCCGGGCACGCCTGCCGCGCGTTTCCGAATGGCTGGAAGAAACCCGCCCTACGGTGGCCTGCTTTCAGGAAATCAAATGCCAGGATGAAAACTTCCCGGCCGATGCCTTCGAAGCGCTAGGATACCAATCCATCTGGCACGGACAGAAGAGCTTCAACGGCGTTGCCATCCTTGCGCATGAAAGCGCACCGGTGGAAATTCTGCGCGGCCTGCCCGGCGATCCAGAGGACGAGCAATCCCGCTATCTGGAGGCAGATGTGAACGGCGTACGCATCGCCTGCCTCTATCTGCCAAACGGCAATCCCCAGCCGGGGCCGAAATTCGATTACAAGCTGCGCTGGATGGAACGGCTGCGCCAACGCATGGCCGCGATCTGGGCGGAAGAAGTGCCTGCGGTGGTGCTGGGCGATTTCAATGTCATTCCCCGCGATTGCGACATCTGGTCACCCAAGGCGATGGCCGACGATGCGCTGATGCAGCCGGAATCGCGCGACGCCTATCTGCGCCTGCTCAACGATGGCTGGACCGATGCCATCGCCCGGCACAATCCGCGTGGCGGGGTGTGGACCTATTGGGATTATCAGGCGGGCGCCTGGCAGCGCGATCACGGTTTCCGGATCGATCATGCGCTGCTGTCACCCGAAGCGGCCGACCGGCTGATTTCCGCCGGTGTGGACCGAACCTATCGCGGGCGGGAAAAGGCCAGCGACCACGCGCCGGTGTGGGTCGAACTGCGGACCTGATTTCCCGGCCCGGCAGAGCGCCCGTCCCACAGGGGGGACGGGCCTGTCTCAATCACCTTAGCGATAGAAGATGTGGTTGCTGACCTGCGCCACCCGTTGCAGCCGCCAGCCGGGCGACACGTAACGCGCATGGAAGAACAGCGCGCCCTTGGCCGGGCTCTGCCAGGTGCCGTCATGGGCGATCTTCGCAATTGCCTTGGCCGTGCGCCAGGCCGCCGAGGCGGTGCGAATGGCGGGCAACTGCCCCCCGCGCACGAACGAGAATTGCGAAGGCTGGAACACCACACCGCAATAGCTGGCCGGGAAACGCCCGGATTTGGAGCGGTTGATGATTACGTTGCCGACTGCGAGCTGCCCTTCGAGCGGCTCACCCTTGGATTCGAAATAGATCGCCGCGGCAAGGCAACGCATGTTCTGCGAGAGCGAATCCGAGACTTCCGTTTCCGCCACGAGTTCATTCAGCGAATCGGCGGAACCGATGTCCGCGTCGGCCGTTTCCTCTGCTCCAGATGCCGGAGGCTGGGTCGGCTGAACCACTTCCTTCGCCGTGAAGACCACGTTCGCAGGGGCCGTTTCGGCCTGCGCGACGACAGGTTGGGCGTCGGGAAGGATTTGCTGGAAAATGCCCGGGCTGCGGTCCTGGGCGGCGGCGCCTGAACTTTCGGCACCGAAAAGAGCTGTAAGCAGCAAAGCGGCAACGGCCATTGTACCGGCCAGCCGGGTCTGACGACTCATTCATTCTATCGCTATGGGCGGTGAACGCGCCTGCGCAGGTGTTCAGCCGGTACACGTGTCAAACACGGTGCCGGGCCGAAGAATGGAACCTGCCGGTCGTCCCCCGTCTGCGTGCTAGCCAAAGAACCGAATTGTTCGTTTGACCGCCTGCGCACCCGATTTCGGATGCCGCTTTATTTTGCAGTGCAGCAAAGTCAATCTTTTTCCGGGTTCACGCCGATGAACCGTTCGGCTTTCGCGATATCCAGCTCGATTATCCAGATATCGCGATCAAGATTCCTGCGCCGCGCAAGATATTGTGAGAAAGCATCCGGATTCTCGGAATCATCTGTTTTCGTCAGCATCCAGCGGCGATCCCCGTCCGCTTGCGGCATGCGTTCGAATAGCCGGTTGGCCTGGCCATTTTCGCAGCAAACGACGAGAATGGTGCCCGCATCGCGCTCCCCCTTGGCCAGCACTGTCGCGAAGCCGCCAGCGGCTTCGACTGCCCGGAGAAGCCCGCTGACTTCGATATGGGCGGGCAGGCGGGTGTCCATGGCCTAGATATGGTATCCCGGCAGGCTCGACAGCGGAATGTGCGAGCGCATGAAGGTGCCGGTCCCACGGCCGATCTCTTCGCCTTCCTCGTCCACCAGATTGGCCTCCGCCACCAGCACCCGGCGGCGGCCGCTGATCCAGCGGCCTTCCGCGATGACCCGGCCGGTTTTGACCGGGCGTGTGAAATGAAGATTGAACGAAGTGGTCAGCAGGAAGCGATCGCTGATCAAGGTGTTGGCGGCATAGAACGCCGCATCGTCCAGCATCTTGAAATAGATCGTGCCATGGGCGGCGCCAGCGGCATGGAAATGCCTTTCCTCAATCGAGAAAGTGATGCGCGTGCTGCCTTCGCTCAGGATTTCGAGGCTCGATGCGAACAGGTGATTGACCGGTGCGGAAGCATAGAGCGCTTCCAGCGCGCGCCAATGCCCCTGCGCACCGCTCAAGGGCGTTTCAGGCGGCATTCCGGTCGATGACATTGGCGAGCAGGGCGAACAGCGCTTCCTGATCTTCCGCTTCGGTGAGCGCGGTATGAAGCGCCTCGTCGCGGACCATCCGCGAAATCGCGGCCAGAGCCTGAAGATGGCTAGCCCCGGCCTGTTCCGGCGACAGCAGGCCGAACACCAGATCCACCGGCAACCCATCGGCGGCAACGAAATCGACCGAATTTTCGAGACGGAAGAACACCGCCACCGGCCGTTTCAGCCCCGGAACGCGGGCATGCGGAATGGCGATGCCACGGCCGAAGGCCGTGCTGCCGAGTTTTTCCCGCTCTTCGATACGTTCGAGAACTTCGACCGCGTCCAGTTCGTAAACATGGGCAAACCGGTCGGCCAGGGCTTCGAGAATCGCCTGTTTGCTGTCTGCGCGAATGGTCGCGACAGCATCGGGCAAAAGAGAATAAAGCGTAGTCATATAAGATAGGCTTCGCGCATGGCGCCGCATCCAGGCAGGGTCAACAGCAATTATCGCGGAAAATCCGCCCGGCCTTTCGCTCTACTGGCCTCGAAAAACCGGACGGACTGCTATTGCAACGCCCGGATCAGGACGGTTCGACCCAACCTATCGAGCCATCGTTGCGGCGATAGACCATATTATGCCGTCCCGTGCCAGCGTTTTTGAAGAACAGCGCATTGGTGTTGCGCAGATCGAGCTGCATCACGGCATCGGACACGGTGGTTTCGGGAATATCGACGCGCGTTTCGGCAATCACCGGCGGCGCATCCACCGTGACTTCCTCTTCTTCGTCGGCAATGGCGAAGATGGTGTAAGCCGCATCTTCTTCCCGCGCGGCATGGGCGAACTGTTCGCTTCGCCCTTTCAACCGGCGCTTGTACCGGCGGAGTTGCTTGTCGATCTTCTCCGCCGCGAGATCGAGCGCGGCATGCGCATCGTGGGCGACCGAATGGCCCTTGAGGATGAGCCCCTGCATCACATGAGTCACAATGTCGCAACTGAATGCGCCGGCAGGTGCTTTCCCGAAGGTAACGTTGGAGGACAACGCGCGACCGAAATACTTCTCGACAATCCCGTTAAGGCGTTCGGAAGCATGTTCCTGCAGAGCCGCACCGGTTTCCATCTGGTGGCCTGACACGCGAATATCCATAATATATTCCACTCCTTCCTTATCGTCCGGCCTGGCCAGCTAGCCCGACCAGAGCGGCGATTTGATCGACTCCAGGAATTTCGCGTGGCGTTCCAGTTCTTCCACACTGGCCATATGGGGCCGTGCGGGCCGGAACGCGCGTTCGCGAACCCTGGTCGGGGCGGCGGCGATGGCAATCGGATCTTCCACCACGCTGGCAAGTTCGAGCCCGATCTGCCGCCCGCCGGTCAACTCCACATAGACTTGCGCCAGAAGCTCCGCATCGAGCAGAGCACCGTGCTTCGTGCGATGGCTGCGATCGATACCGTAGCGAGTGCACAGGGCATCGAGCGAGTTCTTCGCGCCGGGATGACGCACACGGGCGATGGCCACGGTATCCACCATGCGGGTGGTCGATACCGGTTCCAGCCCGCAGATATCGAGTTCGGTATTGAGGAAGCCGAAGTCGAAACCGGCATTGTGCGCCACCAGCGGCGCATCGCCCATAAATTCCAGCAGTTCTTCCGCCCGTTCGTGAAACCGGGGCTTGTCGGACAGGAATGTCTCCGACAAGCCGTGCACCGCTTCCGCTTCTGCGGGCATCGAACGGTCGGGATTGAAATAGGCGTGGAACGTGCGACCGGTCTGCACCCGGTTGACCATTTCAACGCACCCGATTTCCACCAATCGATCCCCCTTTTTAGGGTCCAGGCCGGTGGTTTCCGTGTCGAAGATGATCTCACGCATTGCTGGCTTACTATCCACCCGCGAGGCGTGGCTGGCAAGCTAAATAGAGCCGGTGCGCAAGCTTTCTATCACCTCATGAACGGCGGCGCGGGTGGCTTCCAGCGTAGTGCCGGTATCGATCACGAAATCGGCCCGTGCGCGCTTTTCCGCATCGGGCACCTGAAGCTCCAGGACATGCGCGAATTTCTTCGGCGTCATGCCGGGGCGGTCGAGCACGCGGGCACGCTGCACAACCGCCGGAGCCGAAACCACCGCGATGGCATCGACCAGATTCCAGCCGCCCTTTTCGAACAGCAGCGGCACATCGAACACCACCAGCGGCATGCCCGCGTGTTCGAGCAGGAAGAGTTCGCGCACTTCGGCAACGGCCGGGTGCACAATCGCTTCCAGCCGTGCGAGCGCTTCGGGATCGCCGAAAACCAGATTGCCCAGCTTGGGCCGATCCAGTCCGGCAGGGCCGGTGGTGCCCGGAAACGCCGCTTCGATGGCCGGGAGCAACGGTCCCCCGGCGCGCTGCAATTTGTGCACTTCGGCATCGGCATCGAACACCGGCACGCCCGCTTCGCGGAACATCTGCGCCACGGTCGATTTGCCCATGCCGATGGAGCCGGTCAGGCCGAGAACGAACGGGCGCGTCATGCGGTCAGCAATCCGCGCAAGGCGGCATCGCCATCGCCGCGCGGCGGGGCGACACCGAAGAACCGTTCAAACGCTTCCGCGGCCTGCCCGATCAGCATGGCCAAGCCATCGACCGTGCGAAACCCCGCCGCCCGCGCAGCCTTCAGCAAAGGCGTATCCAGCGGATGAGTCACGATATCGTAGACGATGCTGCCCGGCGGTACGTGGCTGAGATCGAAAGCGAGCGGCGCCTGCCCCGCCATGCCCAGAGGGCTGGCGTTGACCACCACATCGAAACAGCCTTCCCGGTCATCGAAGGGAAAATCGGTGACCTGCGCAAAATGATCGAGCGGGGCGACATGATGTTCCCCGCCCGGATCGAGTTCATCCAGCAGTGCGCGCGCTTTTTCCGTGTTGCGCCCGGCCAGCACGATCACCACGTTTTCCTGCGCCAGCGCGGCGATGATCGCCCGCGCCGCGCCGCCCGTGCCGAGCACGCGCGCCATGCGGAACAGATGCTGCCTGGACAGTTCTTCGCGCAAGGGTTCGAGAAAGCCGCCCGCATCGGTGTTGTAGCCTACCAGCCGCCCGTTTTCCGGCACGATGGTGTTCACCGCACCGATCCGTTCCGCCAGCGGATCGAGCGCGTCGAGCAGCGGAATCACCGCCTGCTTGTGGGGCATGGTGACATTGCAACCGCGCCACAACGGGTCCGCACGGCGGCTGGCGAGATAATCCGCCAGACCTTCCGCCGTGACATGGGCCGCGCGGTAATCGGCATCGAGCCCCAGTTGCCCGATCCAGTAGCCATGAATCGCAGGCGATTTGGACTGGACGATCGGATCGCCGATCACTTCGGCATAGGGCCGGTCCTGCACAGGGCCGCTCATGCCGCAATCGCCCCCTGATCGCGCAAGGCCCCGAGTACGGCGAGCAGCGGCATGCCCAGTACGGTGAACTGATCCCCGGTTATCGCGGCAAACAGATGCGGCCCCAACGCCTCGATCCGGAACACTCCGACGCAGCCGGATACCGCAGGCCATTCGCGTTCGAGATACCAGGCGATGAAATCGTCCGACAGATGGCGCACGGCAAGCCGCGCCACATCCGCGTGATGCCACAGGATCTGCCCATCGCGGGCAAGTGCCGCCGCGCTGTGCAGTTCCATCGTCCGCCCGGAGAAAAACCGCAGATGATCCGCGGCATCGTCCCGGCTGGCCGGTTTGTCGAAACGCCGCCCGTCCACCACGACGAGGGAATCGCTGCCCAGCACCAAAGCGCCCGCCATGGTATCGGATACCGCCAGCGCCTTGGCATCGGCAAGCGCCAGCGCGGTATCGTGGGGCAGGGCGCCCGTCAGGCTGGCTTCCAGCGCGCGCTCATCGATATCGGCGGGCACTGCCCGATAAGCGATACCCACGGCATCGAGCATGGCGCGGCGCGATGCGCTTTTCGACGCAAGCACCAGCGGGGAAGTGGCATTCATATCGGTTTGGGTCCCAATTCATGTGCATCGACGCTGCTGTCCCGTTCGGCCAGCAAGCGCAGGATGGCGGCGGCAGTCTCTTCGATGGAGCGGCGTGAAACGTCGATCACCGGCCAATCGTTATCGGCGAACAGGCGCCGGGCGAATTTCAGTTCGCGTTGCACCGCTTCCATATCGACATAATCGGTCTCGGTCGCCTGATTGAGCGACAACAGGCGATTGCGGCGGATCTGCACCAGCCTGTCCGGCGCGGTGACCAGGCCCACCACCAGCGGTTTGCGCAGACTGAACAGTGTTTTTGGCGGCGGGCTTTCCACCACCAGCGGGATATTGGCGACTTTATAGCCGCGATTGGCGAGATAGATCGAAGTCGGCGTCTTGGATGTGCGCGACACGCCCGCAAGGACGATATCGGCGTCTTCCCAGTCTTCCCAGCCGATCCCGTCATCGTGCGCGATGGTATAGTGGATCGCGCCCACGCGTTCGAAATAGGCGTCGTCCATCAGGTGCTGGCGGCCGGGGCGGCCTTTCGCTTCCTGCCCCAGTTGATCCTGCAACGCCACCAGCACCGCATCCAGCGCGGAGACGCAGGGAAGACTGAGCGCCGAACAGCGGCTTTCGAGCTGCTGGCGGATATCGGGATTGACCAGGGTGAAGATCACCAGCCCCGGATGCGCGGCAATTTCCGCCATGATCCTGTCGAGATGTTGCTGCGAACGGACCATCGGCCAGAAATGGCGGATGACATCGGCATCGTCGAACTGCGACAAGGCCGCCTTGGCAATCATCTCCAGCGTTTCACCGGTGGAATCCGACAGGAGATGGAGGTGCAAACGCTGCATGAATAAAAGTACTTCGGTGCTCTGTGGACAACCTCAGCATAAATCACGGGATAAGCTCAGGGACAAGGTCGGGACAGGATTCCATGCCCGATTCCCGACTCCCGATCCGCAAGTTACGGACAAGGGGAAAGACTTATCGACAGGCTGGGGACAACGGGGACAGCTTTTCATTGACGGTGCACGAACGAGAGTCGCGCGCGCCGCACCCCCTGTTCAGAATGGGAGAAATCAGGCAAGGCAGCGCAATCCCCGTAATCCACAGCCCAACAGACTCCATCATCCTTCTAGAATCTTTCTTATTTTATTGATTGGACCTGACCGATGCCCGGCGCGTTGCTCGATACCCTGCACGGACAATCCGTATTTCCCCGCCCGATCTGGCTCATGCGGCAAGCTGGGCGCTACCTGCCAGAGTACCGGGCCTTGCGCGCGCAGAAGGGCGGTTTTCTCGGGTTAGTCTATGATTCCGAAGCCGCCGCTGAAATCACGCTGCAACCGATCGACAGGTTCGGGTTCGATGGCGCGATCCTGTTTTCGGACATTCTGATCGTGCCTTATGCCATGGGGCAGAATCTGGAATTCCTGACAGGCGAAGGACCGAGGCTTTCTCCCACGCTCGTCGATCATGCGCTGGCCAGCCTCGAAGCCGCGCCGGAACGGCTCACCCCGATTTACGAGACCGTTACGCGGGTCCGGGCGCGCCTTGGCCCCAAAACCACTCTTCTCGGCTTTGCAGGCAGCCCCTGGACCGTCGCGACCTATATGGTCGCGGGCGAAGGCAGCCGCGATCAGCACGTCACCCGCCAGATGGCCTATCGCGATCCGGCGGCATTCCAGGCGATCGTCGATGCGATAGTTTCGGTGACGATGGAGTATCTGTCAGGCCAGATTCAGGCCGGGGCCGAAGCGATACAGCTGTTCGACAGCTGGGCGGGCAGCCTCGCCCCCGCGGAATACGAACGCTGGGTGATCGCGCCCAATGCCGCCATCGTAACGCGCCTGCGCGAACGGCACCCTGAAACCCCCATTATCGGCTTTCCCAAGGGATCGGGCGAAAAATTGCCGGCTTATGCGCGGGAAACTCAAGTCAATGCGGTGGGGATCGATGAAACCGTCGATCCCGTCTGGGCGGCGCAGGCGCTGCCCGCCGGGCTGCCGGTGCAGGGCAATTTCGATCCGCTGCTGATCGAGGCAGGGGGCGATATGCTGGAAGCGCGTGCGATTGCCTTGCTCGAAGCCTTTGCCGACCGGCCGCATGTGTTCAACCTCGGCCATGGAATCGGGCAGCATACCCCCATCGCCCATGTCGAGCGGCTGATTGCCGCCGTGCGTGGCTGGAGGGGGTGACGGCGGCCTTGCTCTACCTTACATTTCGCCCATGCAGGACGTGCTTTCCATGACCTACCTCTGGCTCAAGGCCGGCCACATCATTTTCGTGATTTTCTGGATGGCGGGGCTGTTCATGCTGCCGCGCTATTTCGTCTATCATCAGGAGTGCGCGCCGGATTCGCCCGAAAACGCTCAATGGATCGAGCGGGAACGCAAGCTGCTGAAGATCATCCTCTGGCCTTCGCTGGCGGTGGTGTGGGTTCTGGGGCTGGCGCTGGCGATCAATATCGGGGCGTTCAGCCAGGGCTGGTTCCATGCGAAGCTCGCGCTGGTTCTGGTGCTCACGGCCTATCATGTGTGGCTGGCGAACTATGCTGCCGCATTGGCGCGGGGGGAACGCAAGCTCACCGGGCGGCGGCTCAGGATGTTGAACGAAGTTCCCGGCATCTTCGCCGCGCTGATTGTCATACTGGTGGTGGTCAAACCGTTTTAAGCGCAGGAAATTGATCGAACCGGCCTCGCTTGCTCGACAACAAGGCTGGCTGACGCGATTCATCGCAGGATCGATTGACGGCGCGCCTTGCGACGCTTATTTCAGCGCCACCTTTCCGGCAGGTTGCATCGTTTCTTGAGCAACGCGGTCCGCTTTCCCCAAGCCCGACAGACCGGCCGGCCACTCACTTAATTTCGGAATCCCGAAACATGCATCTGAAAGAATTGAAAAAGAAAACACCGGCCGAGCTGGTGGAAATGGCGGAGGAGCTCGGCGTCGAAGGCGCGTCCACCATGCGCCGCCAGGATCTGATGTTCTGCATTCTGCGCGAACTGGCCGAGGATGAGGAATACGAACAGGAAATCATGGGCGTGGGCACGATCGAAGTGCTGTCCGACGGTTTCGGTTTCCTGCGCAGCCCCGAGGCGAACTATCTCGCCGGGCCTGACGATATCTACGTTTCGCCCAATCAGGTCCGCAAATGGGGCCTGCGCACCGGCGATACGGTGGAAGGCGAGATCCGCACCCCCAAGGATGGGGAGCGCTATTTTGCCCTCACGAAGCTCACCAGCGTCAATTTCGACAATCCGGACATGGTGCGCCACCGGACCAATTTCGACAACCTGACGCCGCTCTATCCGGACGAGAAGCTGGTTCTCGATACCGTCGACCCCACGGTGAAGGACAAATCCGCCCGGGTGATCGATATCATCGCTCCGCAGGGCAAGGGCCAGCGCGCCCTGATCGTCGCCCCGCCGCGCACGGGTAAGACCGTCCTGCTGCAGAATATCGCCAAGGCGATCACCGACAATCACCCCGAAGTGTTCCTGCTGGTTCTGCTGGTCGACGAACGTCCGGAAGAAGTCACCGACATGCAGCGCAGCGTGAAGGGGGAAGTGATCTCCTCCACCTTCGACGAACCGGCGAGCCGCCACGTGCAAGTGGCTGAAATGGTGATCGAAAAGGCCAAGCGTCTGGTCGAACACAAGAAGGACGTGGTGATCCTGCTCGACTCGATCACCCGCCTTGGCCGGGCTTACAACACCGTGGTGCCCAGTTCGGGCAAGGTTCTGACCGGCGGTGTCGACGCCAATGCCCTGCAACGCCCGAAGCGTTTCTTCGGCGCGGCGCGCAATATCGAGGAGGGCGGTTCGCTGTCCATCATCGCCACGGCGCTGATCGATACCGGCAGCCGCATGGACGAAGTGATCTTCGAAGAATTCAAGGGCACCGGCAACTCGGAAATCGTGCTCGACCGCAAGGTTGCGGACAAGCGTATCTTCCCGGCGCTGGATGTCGGCAAGTCCGGCACCCGCAAGGAAGAACTGCTGGTGGGCAAGGATCAGCTCAGCAAGATGTGGGTGCTGCGCCGCATCCTCATGCAGATGGGCACGATCGATGCGATGGAATTCCTGCTCGACAAGATGAAGGATTCCAAGACCAACGAAGATTTCTTCGCCACGATGAACCAGTAACGCGGCAGGCTTTACAGGCACCGCGAAGCGCCCCGGGGATGGGACAAAAGATTTTCCCCGGGGCGCTTCGGTGTTCGGCCTTGCAGCGGCAGTGTTACACGCGAACGGATGGCCGGGTCATGCAACCCGGCGAAACGTTTCCGCGCTGGCCACGGCCCATTGCCGGGCGAGCGCAGTGCTTTCCGGATCGGCCAGAAGCGCACCGTCTTCAACGAAGGCATAAATCCGGTCGACCGCATCGGCGCGCGCAGAATTGACCCGCTCGCGCATATCCATCGGCGCAATCTGCCACGGGCTTTCCAGCCCCATCGCCACCACGATTTCGCGCAGGGCATTGAGCGTGTGGCGCTGGAAATTGGCGACCCGTTCGGCCTTGTCCTCCACGATCAGCCCGCGTTGCCGCCAATGTTCCTGGGTGGCCACCCCGGTCGGGCAACGGCCGGTATGGCATTGCATTGACTGGACGCAGCCCAGCGCGAACATGAAGGCACGCGCCGCATTGCACCAGTCTGCGCCATAACCGAGCAATTCGGCCATGCCTGCGCCGGAATAGACCTTGCCCGATGCACCGAGCTTGATGTCCTGCTTCAGCGATGCCCCGACCAATGCGTTGCGGACCCAGATAAGCCCTTCGCGCAGCGGCATGCCGACGCTGTTGGTCAGTTCCAGCGGGGCCGCGCCCGTGCCGCCTTCCCCGCCATCGACGACGATGAAATCGGGTTTGATCCCCGTCTTGAGAATGGCCTTGATGACGGCGAGCACTTCGTGCGGCTGGCCGACGCACAATTTCATTCCGGCAGGTTTTCCGCCTGACAGTTCACGCAGTTTTTGAAGGAATTCAAGTAGTTCTATCGGTGTGGAAAATTCGGAGTGAGCTGCGGGAGAGATCACGTCCCGCCCGACAGGCACGCCGCGCGTTTCGGCAATCTCCCGGCTGACCTTGGCCCCGGGGAGCATACCGCCATGGCCGGGCTTGGCCCCCTGGCTCAGCTTGATTTCCACCATCTTGACCTGATCGCTTTGCGCCTGTTCGGCAAAGCGGCCGGGATCGAAGCGGCCATTGGCATCGCGGCAGCCGAAGTATCCGGTGCCGAGTTCCCAGATCAGATCGCCGCCATAGACGCGGTGATAAGGGCTGATCGATCCTTCTCCGGTATCGTGGGCGAAATTGCCGATCTTCGCCCCCTTGTTCAGCGCTTCTATCGCACGGGCGGACAAGGCGCCGAAACTCATCGCCGAGATATTGAGCAGGGCGGAGGAATAAGGCTGTTTGCATTCCGGTCCGCCGATGTTCAGCCGCCAGCTTTCCGGCACATGGGAATTGGGGGCGATGGAGTGGCCCAGCCACCGGTATTCGCCGGAATAGACATCGAGTTCGGTGCCCATCGGATGGGTATCGAGTTCGTTCTTGGAACGGGCGTAGATCAGAGCCCGCTCATCATGATTGTAGGGGCGGCCTTCGAGATCCCCTTCCACGAAATAGCTGCGCACATAAGGGCGCAAGTCTTCGGACAACCACCGGACCCGGGCGACGAGAGGATAATTGCGGCGCAAGGTGTGGCGCGGCTGGAAGAAATCCCAGAGCGCCACGAGAAGAAGCGGAATCGTGATCCAGAGCGCCCAGTGGAGAAACCCCACAAGGGCGCAGGCGAGCATCGCCGCCGCCAGAACCAGCGGGACGAAATAGCGCATGGGCAATGCCATGGTGATGGCTCCTAGCCGAGTTGTTCCTTGAAGAAGGCCTCGGTACGGCTATCCGCAAGCCGGGCGCCGTCTTCATTGCGGCGCTTGCCCATTTCCGCGGCGAAACCATGATCGAGACCGGGATAATCGTACAAAGTCACTTTCGGGTGATCGTCGAGCCCCTGATGCATGGCCTTCTGTGCTTCGGGCGAGACGAACCCGTCATCGCCTGCGATATGGAGGACGAGCGGATTGGCGATGGCGTGCGATTCGTTCAGCATCTGATCGATCATGACCCCGTAGTAGCCCACGCTGGCATCGATGTCGGTCCGCGCGGCGGCGAGATATGCCATCCGCCCGCCGAGGCAGTAACCGACCAGGCCGACTTTTGCGGTGCCTTCCGTGGCACGCAGATGTTTGATCAGCGCTTCGATATCCTTGATGCCGAGATTGGCATCGAACTGAGCGAAATAGCCGAAGGCTTCCTGCAGTTCCGCCTCCACATCGGGATCGAGTTCGACGCCGGGGGCAAAGCGCCAGAAGATATCGGGTGCTGCGGCGAGATAACCCTTGGCGGCCCAGTCGTCGCATTTCTGGCGGATACCCGGATTTACGCCAAAGATTTCCGGCACGACGATGATCGCCGCGCGCGGTGTGCCGGAAGGACGCGCGAGATAGACCGGAATGGCACCGGGACCGTCGAGTTCGGGGATCGTGATTGTCTGGGTCATGGGGGCGCTCTCCTTGAATTTCAGGCAGACTACTCGCGGATGATGGACTTTGCCAAGGTCGTGTGACAGGTTCGCCATCTGTCTGGAGAAGGGGTGTCTCGCATGAAAGTGAATATCGAGATCGATTGCACGCCGGTGGAAGCAAGAACGTTTCTAGGTCTGCCCGATGTCAGCCAGGTGAACGGGATTTACGTCGAGAATCTGTCCAAGGCCCTCAAGGGGGTGACGAGCCTCGAACAACTCAAGGATCTGTCGCAGCAATGGGCGCCGATGGGGCAAATGGGACTCAAGATGTTTCAGAACATCCTTGAAGGCGGCGCGGCCTTTGCGCAGGGCGCTACCTCCCGCAAGAAAAAGGACAGCTAGAACCATTGCCGCGCCGCGGTGATGGCGGCGCATTACCACGATGACCGACACGATTTTCGCCTTGTCGAGCGGGCAGCCGCCGGCCGGTATCGCTGTGATCCGTATCAGCGGGCCGTTGGCGGGGCAGGCGCTCGCCGCCCTCGCGAGCAACCTTCCCGTTCCCCGCCGCGCGCGTTTCGCGCGTCTGCGCGATGGAACGGGGGAAGCGCTCGATGATGCCTTGATCCTGTGGCTGCCCGGCCCGGCAACAGCCACGGGGGAGGATATCGCGGAACTGCACCTCCACGGCGGAAGGGCGGTGGTTCGCGCGGTGGAACTGGCCTTGGGCAAGCTGCCGGGCCTGCGCAAGGCGGAAGCGGGGGAGTTCACCCGGCGGGCTTTCGCCAACGGGCGGATCGATCTGGCGGAAGCGGAAGGTCTTGCCGATCTGCTTTCCGCCGAGACCGATTTGCAGCGGCGGGCGGCACTGGCGATGGCGGGCGGGGGCTTGTCGCGCCAGGTGGACGATTGGCGCAATCGCCTCCTGATGCTCGCCGCGCGAGTGGAGGCGATTCTCGACTTTGCCGATGAAGACGATGTGGCCGAACTGCCCCCGGATTTCACCGCGCAGTTGCGAAGCCTTACCGGCGAGATTGGGGAATGGTTGGCCCGCCCACATGCCGAAGCGCTCAAGGAAGGGTATCGCGTCGTTCTTGCCGGGCCGCCGAACGCGGGCAAGAGTACGCTGTTCAATGCCCTGGTCGATAGCGAGGCGGCTATCACATCACCCACCGCCGGGACGACGCGCGATGTCATCGTCCGCCCAGTCGCCTTGGGCGGGATCGCTTTCACGTTCGTCGATACGGCGGGGTTGCGCGACGAGAGCGGCGATGCGGTTGAGATGATCGGGATCGACCGTGCGCGGGGCGAACTGGACCGGGCCGATCTGGTGCTCTGGCTCGGGCCGGAAGGGGAGGGGCCGGACGGAGCGTGGGAGATCGCGGCCCAGGCTGACAGGCCCGGACAATGCGCCAAGACGCAACCGCATCACCGGGTATCGGCGATGACGGGGGAAGGGATGGCGGAGCTTAAACGCGCCCTGATCGCGGTGGCCGGTGAAGCCATGCCGAGGCCCGGCGATGCCGCACTGAATGCACGCCAGCATGGCTTGCTCAGCGATGTGCACGATGCTCTCGCCACTGCGGAGAGCGAAACCGATCCGTTGATTCAGGCGGAAGGCTTGCGGCTGGCGCGGATCGCACTGGATCGTCTGGTCGGGCGGGCGACCACCGAAGATATGCTGGATGCGCTGTTCGGACGCTTCTGCATCGGAAAGTAGGCTGGGCGTGTTTCACGTGAAACATCGCTGAATACGCGACGCTGGCCGATGGCCCTTTGACCCTACGTTCGGCTTCCTTTATCGGAAAGTGCGTATGCAGAGCTTCGATATATTGGTGGTGGGCGGCGGTCACGCCGGTTGCGAAGCGGCGGCGGTTGCCGCGCGCATGGGGGCGCGCGTCGGGCTCGTCAGTTTCGATCTTTCCGCTATCGGAGCGATGAGCTGCAACCCCGCGATTGGCGGTCTGGGCAAGGGACACCTCGTGCGCGAGGTCGATGCCTTCGACGGATTGATCGGCCGTGCGGCGGATGCTGCGGCAATTCACTATCGGATGCTGAATCGCTCCAAGGGAAGCGCGGTCTGGGGGCCGCGTGTGCAGGCCGACCGGACTTTGTTCAAGGCGGCAATTCAGCACATGCTCCCCCGCCAGGGCGATCTCACCTGCATCGCCGGTGAAGCGGCTGAGCTGATACTCGAAGGGGGCCGGGTCACCGGGCTGCGGTTGGGAGATGGGACCGCGCTCCTCGCCCCGGCGGTGATTCTGTGCACGGGCACATTTCTCGGTGGCACCCTGTTTCGGGGTGAGGAACGGCTTGTCGGGGGCCGTATCGGGGAAGCCTCGGCGCAAAGACTCGCGGCGCAGATGCGCGATGCCGATTTGCCGATGGCGCGGCTGAAGACGGGGACCCCGCCGCGGCTCGACGGGCGGACCATCGATTGGGCCGGGCTGGATGAACAACCTTCCGACTCCGATCCGTGGACGATGTCCGCCATGGGGGAAGGGCGGGTCAATCCGCAAATCTTCTGCGCGATCACGCGCACCAATCCCCGCACGCATGAAACGATCAAGGCGAATCTTCACCGCTCGCCCCTGTTCACGGGAGCGATCGATGCGCGCGGGCCGCGTTATTGTCCGTCCATCGAGGACAAGATTCATCGCTTTGCCGATCGCGATAGCCATCAGATATTTCTTGAGCCCGAAGGGCTCGGGACGCATCTCGTTTATCCCAACGGGATCAGCACATCGTTGCCCGCAGATGTGCAACTGGCCATGCTGCGGACGATGGAAGGGTTGGAACGCGTCGAAATGAGCGTGCCGGGCTATGCTGTCGAGTACGATCATATCGATCCGCGTGCGCTGCATCCGACGCTGGAGTTGCGCGCCATTCCCGGGCTTTATTGCGCGGGCCAGATCAATGGCACCACCGGATATGAAGAAGCGGCGGCGCAGGGGCTGGTTGCGGGGATGCAAGCTGCCGCTGCCATTCTGGGCAAGGAGCCTGTGCCGCTCGATCGGGCCAATTCGTATATGGCGGTGATGATCGACGATCTCACCTTGCAGGGAGTGAGCGAACCCTATCGGATGCTGACGGCGCGTGCGGAATACCGGCTCCGGCTGCGGGCTAACAATGCGACCAGCAGGATCACGCCGCTGGCGCTCGCCGCCGGTTGCATCGGTTCTGCCCGGCGCGAATGGTTTGCCCGGCGTGAGGGGGAACGGATGAACTGGGAGGCCGCGCTCGAACGGCAGACGACCGCGGCCGAAATGGCCGGTGCCGACCTGCCGGTTCGCGCCGACAGTGGGAAGCGTTCGCTGCGCGAATGGCTTCGCTTCGGCGGGGTGGAGCTGCAAGGTTTGGCGCCGTGGTTACCGGCGGACCTCGACATTGGGAGCGAACTCGCGGCGGAAGTGGCGGAGGATGCGGCTTACGCACCCTATCTCGCGCGGCAGGATGCAGAACTGCGCGATCTGCGCGCGAGCGAAGCCGTGCCGCTGGGCGAGGAGTTTCCCTTCGCCGATGTGCCCGGTCTTTCCAATGAGATGGTGGAGCGGCTTACCCGCGCGCGGCCCGCCACGCTGGCGGCGGCAGGGCGGGTTCCGGGAATCACGCCCGCGGCCTTGGCGGCCTTGCTGGTTCGTGCCCGGCGGCGGGCGGCGGCGTAATGATGCTGACGAGCGAGGAAGACGCGCGCGCTTTCACAGCATCGCTTTGCGATGTCGAAGCGATGGTGCGGCTGGAGCGTTTGGCCGGGTTGTTGGTGGAAGAAAATGAGCGCCAGAACCTGATCGCCAAAGGCTCCATTCCTGCCATGTGGCAGCGCCATATCGCCGACAGTGCGCAATTGCTTGGCCATGTTTCACGTGAAACATCCGGGCCGTGGCTCGATCTCGGAACGGGGGCGGGCTTTCCTGGCCTTGTCATCGCCGCGATGCGGCCAGACTGGCCGGTGCATCTGGTCGAATCGCGCAAGCGGCGAATCGAATGGCTGGATGCCGCGCGGCAGGAGTTGGGCCTGGGCAATTGTGTGGTGGAGGGGGATCGGTTGGAAAATGTTCCTGCCTTTTCCGCAGGGATTATTTCCGCACGGGCATTTGCACCTATGCCGCGATTGCTGGAACTGGCAGAACGGTTTGCAACGGCAGATACGATCTGGCTCCTGCCCAAGGGGAGGACGGCGGCGCAGGATTTGCACAGCCTTGGCCCGAAACGGCGTAAGGCATTCCGTGTGGAGCGGTCTCTTACCGATCCTGAAGCGGGCATAATCATCGGTGGGCCGGCGGTGAAAACCGACCGGCCGGAAGCGAGGCAAGCGTCATGATTCGAATCGCGATTGCGAACCAGAAGGGTGGGGTGGGCAAGACCACCACTGCCATCAATGTCGCCACTGCCATGGCTGCCACCGGATGGAAGACCCTGTTGATCGATCTCGATCCTCAGGGAAATGCCTCCACCGGTCTCGGTATCCAGGCGGCGGACCGGCACAGTTCGAGTTACGATTTGCTGATCGATGAAGTTCCGCTTGCCGATTGCGTGATGGGAACGAGCATCCCCGGGTTGGATATCGTTCCCGCAACGGTCGATCTGAGCGGCGCGGAGGTGGAATTGGTTTCCGTCGATCAGCGCACGGACCGCTTGCGTAATGCGCTTGCCGGGCACAGCGGCCATGAACTGTGCTTTATCGATTGCCCGCCTTCGCTGGGATTGTTGACGCTGAATGCGCTCTCCGCCGCTGATACCTTGCTCGTGCCGTTGCAGTGTGAGTTCTTCGCGCTCGAAGGGTTGAGCCAGTTGCTGCAGACGGTGGAGCGGGTGCAGCAACGGTTCAATCCCGATCTTGGCATTATTGGGGTGGTGTTGACGATGTTCGATCGCCGCAATCGCCTGACCGATCAGGTGGCGGACGATGTGCGCGATTGCCTGGGTGGGCTGGTTTTCGATTCGGTGATCCCGCGCAATGTCCGCCTGTCGGAAGCGCCAAGCCATGGCATGCCAGCGCTGGTTTACGATCATGCCTGTGCCGGTAGCCGCGCTTATATGGCGCTGGCCCGCGAATTGATCGGGCGCCTGCCTGAAAAGAGGAAAGCTGCATGAGCGATAATCCGCAACCCACTCGCGCACCTGCTGCGCCCCCGGCAAAGGCGGCAAAACGTCTGGGCAAAGGGTTGGGTGCTCTTCTCGGCGAAATGAAGCGCGAAGAGCCGGTTGTTTCACGTGAAACATCGTGGGCGACGAGCGGTGACGGTGAGGGCGGCGATGGCGTCATTCACCTTTCGTCCGAGCGGGGGCTTGCCATGTTGCCGGTGGCGGCAATCGAGCCGCATCCCGATCAACCACGCCGCCATTTCGATGAGGATGCGCTGAACGAATTGGCGGGATCGATTGCCACGCGCGGTGTGATCCAGCCGGTGATTGTCCGTCCGCTGGGGAGCGGGCGTTACCAACTGGTGGCAGGCGAGCGGCGCTGGCGTGCGGCGCAGCGGGCGCGGTTGCACGAAATTCCGGCCTTGTTGCGCGAGCTGGAAGAGCGCGATGTCCTGGCTCTGGCGCTGATCGAAAATATCCAGCGTGAAGATCTCAACCCGATTGAAGAAGCGCGGGCTTATCAGCGCCTGGCGGATATCGAGCATCTTTCGCAGGCCGAGATTGCCGAACTGGTCGACAAGTCGCGCAGCCATGTGGCCAATCTGCAGCGTCTGCTGACCTTGCCCGCCGGTGTCATCGCGCATGTCGAAACGGGGCGGTTGTCGATGGGACATGCCCGCGCGCTGGTCGGGCGTGACGACGCTGAAACGCTGGCGGAAGAAGCGATTGCGAACAATCTTTCCGTGCGCGAGATGGAAAAGCGCACGCGCAAGATCGGCAGCCGGGCCGGGGAGGGCGCTGGACGCCGCCACGCCCGCGAACCGCGCGACGTGACCGGCGATGCCGACATCATGGCCGTCCAGAATCATCTGGAAGATTTTCTCGGCCTACCTGTACGGATCACGCCCGATGCCGATCCGCGCTCAGGGGCGGTGACGATCCGTTATCGCTCGCTCGATCAACTCGATCTGATTTGCCAGCGGCTTACCGGCGGCGGAATCTGATCCGCATCCCCGCAAGGTAAACATCTGGCGTGTTCTGAAGGTTTGGGCAGGTAATTGCCCAAACCTTTTATTGAGATTTCAATCGGATACGCTTGCCGGGGACGGATTTGGTCCGCCGCGGCGTTCTGTAGGCGGGGTGTTCGACGATTTCTTCTCGTACGCTTTCGCGATGCGGGGGCGGAACTTGCACCCATTGCGGCACCAGCATCACCGGGCCGTAATAACCGCCTGCCATAGGCGCGCCGTAAGTGGGAACCGTTACCCCGGGTGGCGGCAGAATCATCGGCGGATAGGCGGCAGTGCCTTGGCTATACGATGGATAGCCGTAGGCGGGATACCCTCCGGGGACGGGATAGTAATAGGGATAGGCCGATCCGCCCGGTGCTGGGGGCGGAGCATTGTAAGCGGCGGCTTCGTAACGTGTGAGATAGTCTTCACACAGGCCGCGCACGTGATCGTTCGTCTTGGCGCGCTTCCTGCTGTGCCGCGATATGCATTCCGCCAGCCAGTTTTCCCGCGCTTGCGCATAGCCTGCCCGATCGTAATTCGGCGCGGCATAAGCGGGCGGAGCGGCGGCGGGCTGCTGCATGCTATCCGTGCTGGCGGGCATTGCGGTGGCCGGGAGATAGGGAAGCGTGGGCGGTTCAGCTTCCTGTGCGCTGGCGCCCACGCTCCATCCCAGAAGCGAGACGCTCAGGCCGAGGGCGGAGACAAGCGGATGGGTGAACATGGAAATTCTCGCTTCAGACAGCCAAAACCAAAGGGCGTTAGCTAAAAATTATCATCGCAATCGCGGGAAAACCAGCAAACCGCTGAAAAGGAATGGCCCTTGTCCCGAAACGGGGCGTTCGTCGGCGCGGGTGTAAAGGGCTGCCGCCACTAGTCGGATACAGCGGCGATTGCCGAAGGCGATGCGGGCATCTATTCTTCGGGCATGAATACGAAGCGCAAGATTCTTATCGCCGTCGCCATTGTGATCCTCCTCCTCGGTGCCTTTGCCGCCTGGATATGGCGGGGCGATGTGGCGACCCTGTCCATCGATGAAGTCAGCGGCGCCAAACCGGTGCTGAAGGAAGATCCGGACGTTGAAACCATCCCCACCGTGCGCGTGGCGAAGCCGGTGGGCTGGGGCGCGGGTGAAGCGCCGCAGCCTGCCGCCGGGTTGAAAGTCATGCGTTTTGCCGAACGGCTGGACCATCCGCGCACCATGCTGGCCTTGCCCAATGGCGATGTGCTGGTCGCGGAAACCGCTGCTCCGCCGAGCGCGGCGCAGAGCGGGTTCACCGGCTGGGTGGCCGGGCTGCTGATGGGGCAAGCGGGCGCCACCGTGCAATCGCCCAACACCATCGTGCTGCTGCGCGATGCCAATGGCGATGGCAGCGCGGAGGCGCGCTTCCCTCTGCGGACCGGCCTCGATTCCCCTTCGGGCATGGCCTGGCACGATGGAAAACTGTTCGTCGCCAATCATAACGCCCTGCTCGCCTTCGATTACAAGCTGGGTGACACGCGCCTGACCGGAACGCCGACCAAGCTGATGGACTTGCCTGCTGGCGGCAACCACTGGATGCGCAACATCGTCATGCGCCCGGATGGCAAGGCCATCTATGTCGCGGTCGGTTCGTCTTCCAATATCGGCGAAAACGGGATGGATGCCGAGAAGGGCCGGGCGATGATCTGGGAATACGATCTCACCACCAGGCACCAGCGCGCTTATGCCGAAGGGCTGCGCAATCCCAACGGGCTCGCCTGGAGCCCGTGGAGCGGGGAACTGTGGACCACGGTTAACGAACGCGACATGATGGGTTCCGATCTGGTGCCCGATTATCTGACCAATGTTCCCATCGGCGCGCAATATGGCTGGCCGTGGGTTTACTGGCGCAAGAATACCGATGACCGGGTAAAGGCCCCCTCTCCGGAATTTCTCACCGAATATGCCCGCAAGCCCGAATATGCGCTGGGGCCGCACGTGGCGGCGCTGGGGCTGGTGTTCTCTCAGGAAGGCAACCTGATGGGCACGAAATTCGGCCAGGGGGCGTTTATCGCCCGGCACGGTTCGTGGAATCGCAATCCGCCTTCCGGCTACGATGTGGTCTATGTCCCGTTCGATGCGCGCGGCAATCCGCAGGGCAAGCCGGTGCCGGTTCTGACCGGCTTCCTGACCGGCAAGGGAAGCACGCATGGCCGCCCCACATGGGTGGCGTGGGACAAGACCGGCGCGCTGCTGGTGAGCGACGATACCGCCGGGATTATCTGGCGCGTGTGGGACCCTGCGGCAAAACCGGCCCCGAAGATCGCGGTCGAGAAAGTGCCATCCCTCCCGCCACAGCGTGAACTGCATGGCGATCCGGAAGCGGCATTCCGGCAGGATTACGTGCAGGAAGACCGCTAAGCAGTGAATGGGGAAAGACGGGGAGTACCGGTTACGCTCCCCGTCTTTTCCATTGGCGAGGCGGGCCTAAAGCGTGCGCCCCGCACGACCCGCCACCTCGTTGACGAATTGCCATGCGGTGCGCCCGGAACGCGCGCCGCGCCGCCGGGCCCATTCCAGCGCTTCGCTTTCTTCCCATGCGAGGCCGAGCTCCTCGCAATAGCCGCTGACGATGGCGAGATAATCGTCCTGATTGCAGGCGTGGAACCCGATTGACAGGCCGAAGCGATCCGCCAGCGCCAACTTGTCGTCCACCACATCGCGCGGGTTGAGCGGATCGTCCTGTTCCCCGGCATTGCGCGGCACGATGGCCCGGCGATTGGAAGTGACGGCCAGCCGCACATTGGCCGGACGCGCTTCCACCCCGCCTTCGAGCCAGCTCCGCAAATGGCGGGGGCCGATGGAATCGCCGTCGGCAAAGCCGAGATCGTCGATGTAGGTAAGGAAATTGCGGTCATACCGGCCCAGTTCCGCGAACAGGTCGGACAATCCCTCCATCGCATCGGCCGCGATCTGGACGAGGGCGATGCTGCCCGGACGCATCCGCTGCGCCGCCAGGATGCTTCCCCGGATCAGGGCCGATTTGCCCATCCCGCGGGAGCCCCACAGCAGCATATCGTGCGCGGCATGACCTGCGGACAGCCGCGCGACATTGGCGACGACCAGCTCCTTCTGCCGGTCGATCCCCCGCAGCAGCGCAAGATCGGGCGCATCGAGATTCGCAACGCCCCGGGCGGAGCGGCCATCCCATACGTAAGCGGGATAAGCCATCCAGTCCGTCGCCACCGGGGGCGGAGAAAGCCGTTCCAGCGCTTCGGCAATACGGGCCAGCGGATCGCCCTGATCAGTCATCGTGAGCCTTTCTGGGGAAGATTATCGGGTATCGGGGGCTGGCTTCCCCGGTGGCGTATGTCAACCGCGAAGCGGGCGATGCGATCCCCAGGGAAGATCGCCCCAGCTTTTTCTTGGATAATTCCGCGCACCGGCCTAGCTGCGGGCCATGGACGCCCAAGCTTCCCCTTCGTTGATCCGCACCGCCGATGAGGCAGGGCTTGCCGAAGCGGTCCGGTGGCTCACGGCTGGGCAACTCGTCGCCCTGCCGACGGAGACGGTGTACGGTCTCGCCGCGCGTGCCGACAGGGCAGAAGCGGTGGCGGCGATCTATCGGGCCAAGGGGCGGCCCGATTTCAATCCGCTGATCGTCCATGTCGCCAGTCTCGAACAGGCCGAGGCGCTGGCCATGTTGGATGATCGGGCCAGGCTGCTTGCCCGCTATTTCTGGCCGGGGCCGCTGACCATGGTGTTGCCGCTGCGGGAAGGGGCGGCGATTGCCCCGGCGGTGACAGCGGGCTTGCCCACGATTGCCATCCGCATGCCCGCGCACCCCGTGATGCGTGCGGTGCTGGCGCGTTCGGGTCTTCAGCTTGCCGCGCCATCGGCCAACCGCAGCGGCGGCGTCAGTCCGACGGAGGCGGCGCACGTCGCCCGCTCACTGGGGGATGCGGTGGGCATGGTGCTGGATGGCGGGGCCTGCGCCAAAGGGTTGGAGTCGACCATCGTTGCGCTGCGCCCGGACGGTAGCTGGCAATTGCTGCGGCCCGGCCCGATTGCGCGCGAATCGCTGATCGCGCTGCTGGGCGCACCGGTGGCCGTAACAGCGGCGAAAGTGGAAGCGCCGGGGCAACTGGCGAGTCATTATGCGCCGGGAAAACCGGTGCGGCTGGATGTTCGCGAAGCCGAACCGGAGGAGTTTCTGATCGGTTTCGGAGATATCGTCGGCGATTGCACCTTGTCCGCCACGGGCGATCTCGCGGAAGCGGCAGCGCGGCTTTATGCCTGCCTCCACGCCGGTGCGGCGGCGGCCAAGCCGCGTATCGCCGTGGCGCCGATTCCCGAGGACGGGATCGGTGCGGCGATCAACGATCGGCTGCGGCGCGCGGCGGCCTGATCCGATTGGATTAATAAGTGGGGGCGGGATAGGCGGAGCGTCCGCGTATCGCGTCCATTTCCTGTTGGGCCGCTGCCGCCCGTTCGCAAGCGGCGCGATCCCCCGATTCGCATTTGCGCGAATCCTTCTGATAGCTGCGCGTCAGTTCGCCATAGCGCCGATCCTGCTTGCGCAGTTCGCGCCCGCGCTTTTCGTCCCGTTCCGATTGGCTGGTCGTCGCCATATCGACCGCCCCACCCACGGCCTTGACCGGCGCGGTGACAATCGCCGCCGCGGTACGGGCGATGCATCCCTGCAGGGCGGCGGCGGAAGCAACCGCAAGAAGGGTGGAAACGATGGGGCGCAGTGTCATAGCCCGCCGATGATGCCGCAGGCGGTGCGCGGTGTCCACGCGCCATCGGCTGCCGTGAGACAGAATTGCGACCGCGAGCGAAGGGGATAACGCAGCACTTGTACCGGATGCTTGGGAATACGTGCCGGTTCTCGATACAAGTGGGAGGAAGGTATCTGACTGGGCTAACCCCAGATAAAATCGATGGGCATCTCGATCTCGGGAGACATGCTTTTGTGCACGGGGCAGGTCAACGCAGTGCGTTCGAGTAAGCGTTTCTGATCTGCAGAGAGCGCATGAGGGATGACAATCTTGGTGGCCAATCTGCTGATTCGTCTAGGCCCGGATGCCATCGCTTTTTCGACTGTTGCGGTTGCGCCGCTGATGTCGATATTCAATGCTTGCGCCTTGAGGCCCATCACGGTGAGGATGCAGGTGCCCAATGCGGTGGCTACTAGGTCGGTTGGAGAAAAGCTTTCCGCTTTTCCCTGATTGTCCGCTGGAGCATCGGTAAACAGTTCCATGCCAGACGGATCATGGATTGCCCGGCAATGCAAATTCCCCTGATATTCCATTGTGATGCTGACCATGTCATCTCTCTGATGCAATGCTTGAGTGAAGGATCTTGCGATCCAAAACTGCGCAATCCTCAAATGAAAAGGGCCGCCCTGCTGGACGGCCCTTTTTTCACATGAGCGATGCGCGCTCAGGCGGTTTCGGTGCTTTCATAATATTTCGGCGCATGCTCGTTCAGCACGGCGAGAATCTTTTGCAGCGCGGCGGGTTCGTCCGTCTTTTCCATGGCTGCGAGTTCGCGGGCGAGACGGCTGGAAGCTGCTTCGAAAATCTGCCGTTCGGAATAGCTCTGTTCCGGCTGATCGTCGGGGCGGAACAGATCGCGAGTTACTTCGGCGATTGAAACCAGATCGCCCGAATTGATCTTCGCTTCGTATTCCTGCGCGCGGCGCGACCACATGGTGCGCTTGATCTTCGGTTTGCCCTTCAACGTTTCCATCGCTTCTTTCAGCGTCTTGTCGCTGGAAAGTTTGCGCATGCCGATGGATTCGACTTTGTTGACGGGGACGCGCAGCGTCATCCGTTCTTTTTCAAAGCGCAGAACATACAGTTCGAGCTGCATGCCGGCGATTTCCTGGCTTTGCAGTTCGATAACACGGCCAACCCCGTGCTTGGGATAAACGACATAGTCACCAACATCGAAGGCGGGAGCCTTGCCTGCCATGTAACGTCCTTTCATACCGGCAGGACCAGAATGCGACAGTGAAGGCCGGAAGCGACCGTGCCGAAAGCACGATCGGGACAATGCTTCACGTTTCGCTGGAGATCCTTGCTAGCCTAATCATGCGCTGCCCTACGGGAAATCCGCAGCAGTCAAGAGCTATATAGCGGATTTAAACGAAAATTGCCACCCCCTGGGCGCATCCCGGAAACGGGTGCTGCAAGGGGCGGCACGGGCCAGCGTTATCGGCAGTTAGCTGCCGGTATAAAAGGATTAATCGGCGCTCAGTCGCCTTCGCCGGGTTCGGCGGAGAAGAACTTTTCGAACTTGCCTTCGACGCCCTTGAACTCGTCCGCGTCGGCCGGCGTGTCGCGCTTACTGGTCAGATTCGGCCATTCGGCGGAATACTTGGCGTTCAGTTCCAGCCATTGTTCAAGACCGTTTTCGGTATCGGGCAGGATGGCTTCGGCCGGGCATTCGGGTTCGCACACGCCGCAGTCGATGCATTCGCTGGGGTTGATCACCAGCATATTCTCGCCTTCGTAGAAGCAGTCGACCGGGCAAACCTCTACGCAGTCCATATACTTGCACTTGATGCATGCATCGGTGACGACATAGGTCATGGTCCGTATTCCCCTTTGAGCCTTTACGGCAATTCGTTTCTGCGCCCTGCTATGGCGAAGTCCCGGTCCCCGTCAAGCACCCGATAGCATTCGCGTGCTTCGGCAGGCGGGCCGCGCCGGGTGGGCAGGCTTAGCAATTCGATCACCAGCACCCCGCCACGCAGCGGCAGTGTCAGGATATCGCCCACCGCAGTCGGCTGTCCGGTACGCTCCACCCGCTTGCCGTTGCGGCGAATATGGCCTTCGTCGACCCACTTCTGGGCAAGGCCGCGGGTCTTGGCGAAGCGCAGGAACCACAGCAGCTTGTCGATCCGCACCGGCGCTCGAACCTTACCGCATGAGATCGGCAAGCGCGGCAAAGGCATTGCCTTCGCGCGGTTTCGGCGGCGCCTGGCGCGGGGTGGCCTGATCCTTGCGCGGGGCGCGCCATTCCCACTGATCGGGTTCGGGCGGGCCGAACGCGCCTTCCGCCAGGGCGGGCGCGGGAATCTTGCGGAAGCCCGCTTCGCGCATCAACCGCACGAAGCTGCCCGGCAGCAGCCCCATCGACGTGGGCAGCGCGGTATCGATGATGAAGCGGCGTTTGCCCGCACCGCGGCTTTCATGCGCGGCGCGGAACAGCTTTTCGGCCATGTCGACGCGGAT
>CAYXMY010000019.1:0-32830 GCA_964466155.1 uncultured Caenibius sp.
CCGAGGCGGAAATGCCGGGCACCATCAGGGTGCGCCCGCCGCCGAAATCCTCCCGCACCACGAGTAGCCCCTTCTTTTCGAGATGTTCGAGCAGGCGACGGATGCGGCCGGGTGAGTTGGTGCCGTAGACCCGGCCAAGTTCCTCGTCATCCGGGCCGCTCAACCCTTCGGCGGCGGAGCGGGCAATGGCGAGGAAGGGGGCGAGCAGATCGTCATCCAACCCGGCGCCCAGTTGCTGAATCTGCGCCTTGGCATCGGGATCGAGATGGTCGAGATCGACCAGCGCAATGGCCAGCGCGCGGCGGAACTGCATCATGTCCAACCCGCGCGAGGGGATGCGCAGTGCCCGGCAGCGAGAGAGGAAGTTCTGGTAGAGCGTGCTGGTGGGGTGGAACATGCAATCGCGTTCCGCCGCCATTTCGCGCAGCACATCGTCGATTCCCGGCCCGCTGGCGTCGGCAGCGTTTGTGCCCTCGGCGGCGTGTTCCGGTTCCGCGTCGAAATCGGCGATCCGTTCGGCCAGTTCGCTCAGCGCCGGGCCGCGCGGGGTGGGCACGATCGGTTCGGGCATCGCCGGGCGTTCCGCCGCTGCTGTGGCGAGTTCGGCGTGAAGCAGGGCCTGCATTTCTTCCGGCGGGGCGGATGGCAGCGGAACCAGCGTGGCCGAAGCGACTTTGGCCCCGGACCGGACCGGGCCGATCTTCACCGAAATCGGCCGCCGGCAGATGGCGGGGCCGAGCCCGAGGAACGAACCGCGTTGCAGATCGCGGATCAGTTCGGCCTGCCGCCGTTCCATGCCCAGCAGATCGGCGGCGCGCAGCATGTCGATATCGAGGAAAGTCCGCCCCATGAGGAAGTTCGAGGCCTCGGCGGCGACGTTCTTGGCCAGCTTGGCCAGCCGCTGCGTGGCGACGATCCCGGCGAGACCGCGCTTGCGCCCCCGGCACATCAGGTTGGTCATCGCCGACAGCGTCATCCGGCGGGTGTCTTCGCTGATTTCGCCCGCCACGGCAGGGGCGAACATCTGCGCTTCGTCCACCACCACCAGCGCGGGATACCAGTGTTCGCGCGGGGCATCGAACAGCGCGCCGAGGAACGTGGCCGCGCAACGGATCTGCTGTTCGACATCCAGCCCGTCCAGCGCCAGCACCACCGAGGCGCGATGTTCGCGCGTGCGCGCGGCCAAGGTGGCGATTTCCGCGCTGGAATAGGCTTCGCCATCGACCACGACATGGCCGAACAATTCGGCCAGCGACACGAAATCGCCTTCGGGATCGACAATGACCTGCTGGACGCGCCCGGCGCTTTCTTCCAGCAGACGGCGCAGAAGGTGGGACTTGCCCGAACCGCTGTTGCCCTGCACGAGCAGACGCGTGGCGAGCAGTTCCTCGAGATCGATCGAGATATCCTGCCCCGCCGAATCCTGACCTATGAGAATCTGCGCATCCACGGCCCGCTGGTAGCTGCGCGGACTGCACCGCCCAAGAGGGTGGGGCGAATTATCCGCGCTTTTTGTGGGGAGAAGGCGCTGGCACTGCAGCGCGTCAGTAGGGCTTTTGGCGATTCAGTTTTACTCTCGCACAACCATCATGCTGAACTTGGTTCAGCATCCATTTCTCCCCACGAACCGAAGCCTGATCCGGAGAGATGGACCCTGAAACAAGTTCAGGGTGACGATGAGAAAGGCGTGCGTTCGAGGCAGACAGCCCTATTGGCAACCGGTGTGATCACTGTAGCGAAGGGGCCGTCTGTGGAGGGCGCCCCCTTTCAAGATCACACCGAACTCCGTCTCAGAGCTGGATGAACACCGTCTTGGTTTCGAGATAGGGTTCGATTCCCTGGCGGCCCTGTTCGCGACCGAGGCCCGACTGCTTATAGCCGCCGAACGGCAGCGCGGGATCGACCACGGTGTGGCAGTTGCCCCACACGGTGCCCGATTTGATCTTGCCGACCAGCTTGTGCATCACGGAAATGTCACGTGTCCACACGCCCGCGCCGAGGCCGTAGCAGGTGTCGTTGGCGGCCTTGGCCACTTCGTCCAGATCGTCGAACCGCTGGGCGACGACGACCGGGCCGAAGATTTCCTCCCGCACCACGCTCATCTGCGGGTTCACGTCCGCCAGCACGGTGGGGTTGACGTAGTAGCCATCGCTTGCCGGGCTGTCGCCGCCGATCACCACGCTGGCGCCGTCGCGCTTGCCTGCTTCGATATAGCCCATCACGCGGTCATACTGTTCGCTGGAAACCAGCGGGCCCATCTGAGCGGCGGGATCGAGCGCGGGGCGCGGGGCCCAGCGCGGGGTCGCTTCGGCCAGCCCTTCGAGCAGCCGGTCGTAGATCGAACGGTGCGCATAGAGGCGCGACCCGGCGACGCAGACCTGGCCCGAATTGAAGAAAATCGCGCTGGCCGCGCCCTGCGATGCCTGGGCGATATCGACATCGGGCATCACGATCACGGGCGATTTGCCGCCCAGTTCCAGCGTGATGCGCTTCATCGTGTCGGTGGCGTTGCGGCCGATCAGTTTGCCGACATCGGTGGAGCCGGTGAAAGCGACCTTGTCCACATCGGGGTGGCGCACCATGCGGTCACCTGCGGTTTCGCCAAGGCCGGTGACGATGTTGATGACCCCGGCGGGGAACCCGGCTTCGGCCACCAGATCGGCAAGGCGCAGCGCGGTGAGCGAAGTCTGTTCGGCGGGCTTGAGAATCAGCGTGCATCCGGCGGCAAGGGCCGGGGCGATCTTCTGGCAGGCCATCAGCAGCGGGAAATTCCACGGCACGATCTGGGCGCAGACGCCCACCGGCTCACGCAGAGTGTAAGCGAACGTCGCGCCCTGCGGCAGGCCGTAGGGCGTGGGCGTTTCCCCGGCGAGCTTGCCCGCCCAGCCCGCCATGAAGCGGATCTGGTTGGCCGCGCCCGGCACGTCCACCGCGCCCGCGATGCTCTTGGGCTTGCCGTTGTCGATCGCTTCCAGCTCGGCCAGTTCGTCGGCATTGACTTCGATCAGTTCGGCGAGGCGGATCATGGTCTTTTCGCGCTGCAGGGCGGGCAGCGAGGACCAGCGGCCATCGTCAAACGCGATGCGGGCGGCGGCAACCGCGCGATCGACATCCTTTTCCGACGCGTCGACGATCTGGCTGATGACCTTGCCAGTGGAGGGATCTTCCACATCGAGCAGCGCGCCATGGCTCGAATCGACCCATTCGCCGTTGATGAACAATTGCGGTTTGCGGCCCAGCGTCTTCTCCACAGCCGCCGAATAGGCGGGCTGCGTGTAGTTGAGCGTTGCGGCTTGGGACATGTGCGGGTCTCTCCAGATTGAAGCGGGACGATTTATTGTATGGTGTAACTAATATCGGCGGTGGCGCCGGTGCTGTCCAGTGGGCTGATACTCTCGCCGCGCGATAAGCGGAAGGGGATGGCCGCCAGATGTCGATATCCGGCGTTTGGCCGATTGACTCTGTGCGGGCACATTGGGAAAGCACGGATTGTCTTTCCGGAGTCGCAAGGCTCCGGGCGCAGCGTGGGAGAGATCCCGGATGCGGGCCTGCCGCCCGCCGTTCGGGACGCCGAAGGAGCAACCGCCCCGGAAACTCTCAGGCAAAAGGACCGCGTTGCGCGCGTGGACACTCTGGAAAGCGGGCGGGATACCGCCCCACCGAAGGGGTAAGCTTGCGGCCATGGCCGCCGGTCAAGCTCTCAGGTTTCCCGACAGAGGGGGTGTGGCGAGGAAAACGCGCTAGAGCGGCGCGTTGGCGCCATGTGTCGGGAGTTAGTGTATTGAGCGATTTGCAAACCCAGCTCGACGAAGCGGACGAAGCAATCGACCTGCCGACCGAGGCCTTGCCGCTGGATGCCTGGCATCGCGCGCATGGCGGGCGGATGGTCGATTTCGCCGGGTACTGGATGCCGGTGCAATTCCGCGGGATCATTGAGGAACATCTCTGGACCCGCAGCAAGGCGGGCCTGTTCGACGTCAGCCATATGGGCCAGCTTGAAATTTCGGGTGAGGGTGCGGTGGCTGCGCTGGAAGCGGTGCTGCCGGGCGATATCGCAGGCCTCGCGCCGGGGCGGATGCGCTATTCGCTGCTGCTGGACGAGCAGGGCGGCATTCTGGACGATCTGATGGTCACCAATCGCGGCGGCACCTATTACCTCGTCGTCAATGGTGCGATGAAGTGGGACGATATCGCCCATTTGCGGGATGCGCTGCCGGATCACATCACGCTCAACCATCTCGACGAACACGGGCTGCTGGCCTTGCAGGGGCCTGAAGCGGCCGCTGTGCTGGGGCGGCTGGGGCTGGAACCGGCGATGGCCGATGCCCCCGCCGTCGATGGGCTGACTTTCATGCAGGCCGCGCCCTACATGTGGCAGGGGCGGCCGCTGGGCATTTCGCGCTCCGGCTACACCGGGGAAGACGGCTACGAAATTTCCGTCCGTGCCGAAGATATCGTGGCCTTGGCCGATGCGCTCTGCGCCGATGAGGCGGTGATGCCTGTGGGGCTGGGCGCGCGCGATTCGCTGCGGCTGGAAGCGGGGCTGCCGCTCTATGGCCATGATCTGACGCCTGAAACCGGGCCGGTCGAGGCCGGGCTGATGTTCGCGATCAACAAGCGCCGCCGGGCAGAAGGCGGTTTCCCCGGCGCGGAGAAGATTCTGGCCGAACTGGCGGCAGGCCCGGCGCGCAAGCGCATCGGCCTGCTGCTCGACGGCCGCCTGCCCGCGCGCGAAGGCGCGCCGGTGCTGGCCGATGGCGTGCAGATCGGAACCGTCACCTCGGGGGGGTTTTCGCCCACGCTCGAACGCCCGATTGCCATGGCCATGGTCGATGCCGCCCATGCCGCGCCGGGCGTCGCGCTCGAGATCGAAGTGCGCGGGCGCAAGCTGGCCGCCAGCGTGACCGCAATGCCTTTTGTCCCCCACAAATACCACCGACAGGGAGCCTGAACCCATGCCGCGTTTTTTCACCGATGAACATGAATGGATCGAAGTCGACGGCGACACGGCGACCGTGGGCATCACCGATTATGCCCAGAGCCAGCTCGGCGATATCGTCTTCGTCGAAGTGCCCGATGAAGGCGCGGTGCTGACCAAGGGGCAGGAAGCCGCCGTGGTGGAATCGGTCAAGGCCGCGTCGGACGTCTATGCCCCGATTGGCGGCACGGTCGTTTCCGGCAACCAGAATCTGGAAGAAGACCCGGCACTGGTGAACTCCGACGCCGAGGGCGAAGGCTGGTTCTTCAAGCTGACCATTGCCGACAAGAGCGAGCTAGACGGGCTGATGGACGAAGCCGCCTACAAGGCGTTCGTCGCAAGCCTTTGAACGCTGGCCTGTAAGCGCTGGCGCGATTGAGACGTAAGGAAACAGGATGCGTTACCTCCCTCTGACCGAGGCTGACCGCGCGGATATGCTCGCGCGGATCGGCGCGCCATCGGTCGATGCGTTGTTCGTCGATGTGCCCGAAGCGGCGCGCCTTGCCGGGCCGGTCGAAGGCCTGCCGGGCCATGCGGGCGAACTGGCGGTCGAACGGCATATGACGCGGCTTGCCGCGCGCAATATCAACGCGGGGAGCGTGCCCTTCTTCCTCGGCGCGGGGGCCTATCGCCACCATATCCCGGCCAGTGTCGACCATCTGATCCAGCGCGGCGAATATCTGACCGCCTATACGCCCTATCAGCCGGAAATCGCGCAGGGCACGTTGCAGATGCTGTTCGAATTCCAGACGCAGGTCGCGCGTCTGTTCGGCTGCGATGTCGCCAATGCTTCGATGTACGACGGTTCCACCGCGTGCTGGGAAGCGATTGCGATGGCCGCGCGGATCACCAGGCGAAATAAGGCGATCCTCTCCTCCGGGCTTCACCCGCACTACGTGTCGACCGCGCAGACGATGGCGCGCTTCACCGGCGATGCGATTGCCTACACCGCGCCGGACCTGGCGGCGGAGCCTGACACGGCGGCGCTGATCGGCCGGATCGATGCGGAAACGAGCTGCGTCGTCGTCCAGTATCCCGATATCCTGGGCCGGATCGGCGATCTGTCTGCGCTGGCCGATGCGGTGCATGCGGCGGGTGCCTTGCTGGTCGCGGTGGTGACGGAGCCGGTGGCCCTGGGCGCGATCCGCAGCCCGGGCGCGATGGGCGCGGATATCGTGGTCGGCGAAGGGCAATCGCTCGGCGTCGGCCTGCAATTCGGCGGGCCTTATCTTGGCCTGTTCGCCACGCGAGACAAATACGTGCGCCAGATGCCGGGACGGCTGGTTGGGGAAACGCTGGATGCCGCCGGGCGGCGCGGGTTCGTGCTGACGCTTTCCACGCGCGAACAGCATATCCGCCGGGAAAAGGCGACATCCAACATTTGCACCAATTCCGGCCTTTGCGCGCTGGCGTTCTCGATCCACATGACTTTGCTGGGCGAAAAGGGGCTGCGTGCGCTGGCGGCGGAAAACCACCGCCTGGCCTGCCGCGCGGCGGACAGACTGGCGAAAGTGCCGGGGGTGAAACTGGTCAACCGTGCGTTCTTCAACGAATTCGCGCTGGAAATCACCGGCGACGCGCGGGCCGTGGTGCGCGCGCTGGCGGCGAAGGACGTGCTGGCGGGTGTGTCGCTCGGACGGCTGTATCCCGATCATCCCGAACTGGCGGGCGGGCTGCTGGTCGCCATCACCGAAACGGTGAGCGAGGAAGATATCGAAGCCCTTGCCGCCGGGCTTGAGGAGGCCTTGGCATGAGCATTAATCCTTCGGGCTGGCGCCCCTCGCTGGGCGCGAACGACACGGTGCAGGAGGTGACGGGTACCGTCACCGGCAATCGCGGGCTGCTGCTGGAAGAGCCGCTGCTGTTCGAACTGGGCACGGCGGAGACTTGCGGTGTCGATCTGCCCGTGCCCGATCCGGCGGCGGCCAACCGCCTAGGCGGGCTGGAGCGGGACGACGCGCTGGCGCTGCCCGGCCTGTCCGAGCCGGAAACGGTGCGCCATTACACCCGGCTCAGCCGTCAGAACTATGCCATCGATCTCGGCATTTTTCCGCTCGGCTCGTGCACGATGAAGCACAATCCGCGCCTCAACGAAAAAGTGGCACGGCTGCCCGGCTTTGCCGATCTCCACCCGTTGCAGCCCATCACCACCGTGCAGGGCGCGCTGGGGGTGATGGCGGAACTGGGCGAATGGTTGCTGCGGCTCACCAATATGGCGGGCGTGGCGATGAGCCCCAAGGCGGGCGCACATGGTGAACTGTGCGGCATTCTGTGCATCCGTGCCGCACTGGAAGCGCGCGGCGATGCGCGCGAAGTGATCCTCGTGCCCGAAAGCGCGCATGGCACCAATCCGGCCACGGCGGCTTTCGCCAATTATCGCGTTGAAAGCATCCCCGGCACGCCCGATGGGCGGGTCGATTTCGAAGCGCTGAAAGCGCGGCTAGGCCCCGATGTGGCGGCGGTGATGATTACCAACCCCAACACCTGCGGGCTGTTCGAACGCGATATGAAAGCGATTTCCGATGCGGTCCATGCCGCGGGCGCATTCGTCTATTGCGACGGGGCGAATTTCAACGCCATCGTCGGCAAGGTCCGCCCCGGCGATCTGGGCGTCGATGCGATGCACATCAATCTGCACAAGACCTTCTCCACCCCGCATGGCGGGGGCGGGCCGGGCAGCGGGCCGGTGGTCCTCTCCGAAGCGCTGGCCCCGTTCGCGCCGCTGCCGTTCGTGGTGCAGACGGCCGATGGCTATCATCTGGTCGAGGAAGAAGGCGCGGCTGAGGCGGGTGGCGAACAGGCGTTCGGCCGGATGAGCGCATTCCACGGCCAGATGGGCATGTTCACCCGCGCGCTGGCCTATATCCTCAGCCACGGGGCGGATGGGTTGAAGCAGGTGGCGGAAGACGCGGTGCTTTCGGCCAATTACATGCTGCGCAGCCTGGACGATGTGCTCGACGCCCCGTTCGGTGCGTCCGGCCCATGCATGCACGAGGCGTTGTTCAGCGACAAAGGCTTTGCCGATAGCCTGTCGACCATCGATGTCGCCAAGGCGCTGATCGACGAAGGGTTCCATCCGATGACGATGTATTTCCCCCTCGTCGTCCATGGCGCGATGCTGGTCGAACCGACCGAATGCGAAAGCAAGGCCACGCTCGATCAGTTCATCGGGGCGCTGCGCAATATCGCCGAACGCGCGCGGGCGGGCGATGCCGCGCTGGCGCAGACCCCCATGCTCGCGCCGCGCAGGCGGCTCGACGAAACGCTGGCCGCGCGCAAGCCACGGCTGGTCTGGCAAGGCTGATCGCAGAGATACGCACCGGGGGGACTTCACCGTTGCCCCCCGGCGGACAAGCCCTTAGGGTCACTGAAAATTGGGAGATTGTATGCTGGATTTCACGGGTAAGACTGTTCTCGTCACGGGTGGCGGGGCCGGTATCGGGCGCAGTATCGCCGAAGCGTTCGGCAAGGCGGGCGCGAATGTGGTGATCGCCGAACTGAATGCGGATCGCGTGGCCGATGCGCGCGCCGCGCTGGAAGGGGCGGGCGTGACCGCGTTGGTTTCGCAGACGGACGTGCGCGAACGGGCGCAGGTCGATGCGCTGATGGAACAAGTCAAGGATCGCTTCGGCGGGCTTGATGTGCTGGTCAACAATGTCGGCGATTTCCTCGGCATCGCGAAGCCGTTCGCCTACAACACCGATGAAGAACTGGATGCGCTCTACGCCACCAACATGAAAACGGTGTTCCTCGCCACGCGGGCGGCGATTCCGCTGCTGCGTTCAGGCGGCAGCATCATTTCGATCTCCTCGATCGAGGCGTTCCGCGGCATTCCGAACACCACGGTCTATTCCACGTTCAAGCACGGCATCACCGGTTTCACCCGCAGCCTCGCGCTCGAACTCGGGCCGCAGAACATCCGCGTCAACGCGATTGCGCCCGAAACCACCGAAACCCCGCAAGTGCCGGTGCATGGGCTGGTGGCCGAAGAACACAAGGATCATATCGAACGCTGGATTCCGCTGGGCCGCTTCGGCAAGCCGGAAGACGCGGCGGGCGCGGCGCTGTTCCTGGCGTCGGATCTGGCAAGCTGGATCACGGGCACCACGATCAATCTCGATGGCGGGGCGCTGGCGGCCGGTGGCTGGTATCGCGATCCCAAGGGGTTGTGGACCAACGTGCCGGTGGTCAGCGGCAACGGCTTCAATTTCTGAGGCGGGAGAAACGCTGTGAAAATCCTGGTGGTGGGCGGAACCGGCATGATCGGGGGCCATGCGGCGCTCCATCTGCAATCTCTGGGCCATGATGTGGCGATTGCCGGGCGGCGTCCGCCGCAGGCGACGACCGATCTGGCCAAACTCCCCTTCCTCCAGGGCGATTTCATGGCGGGCACTTTCACCCGTGAGCAGGTGGCGCCGTTCGATGCCGTGGTCTTCGCCGCGGGCAACGATATCCGCCACCTGCCCAAGGGGGAGAATTTCGCGCAGCACGTGCTGCATTCCAACGCCGAATGCGTCCCGGCCTTCGCCGCCCTGTGCAAGGAAGCCGGGGTGAAACGCTTCGTCCATATCGGCAGCTTTTACCCCCATATCGCGCCCGAACTGCTGGAAACCAACGATTACATCCGTTCGCGCAAACTGGCGGTGGATGGCATCGTTGCGCTGGCCGGGCCAGATTTCCATGCCTGCAGCCTCGATGCGCCGTTCGTCGTCGGCACCGTGCCGGGGATGAGCCTGCCGATGTTCGAAGGCTATGTTCGCTATGCCGAAGGCAAGATCGATGGGCTGGAACCCTATGGCCCGGCGGGCGGGATCAATTTCATCTCCTGCCGTTCGCTGTCCGAAGCGATTGCCGGTGCGCTGGAGCGGGGGGAGAACGGCAAGGCCTATCTCGTCGGGGATGAAAACCTCGGCTTCGCGGAATATTTCGGCCTGTTCTTCAAGGCGGCGGGCAATCCGGCCCCGGTGCCCGCGCTGGACAAGGAGCATCCGTTCCTGCCCGATGTCGGGCTCTACACCGGCCGGGGCAACTACGTCCGCTACGAACCTGACGCGGAAGAAACCGTGCTGCTCGGCTATCGTCGCAACGATATCGCCGCCGCGGTCGAGGAAATCGTCGCCCAATACCGCTCGCGTTGAGCGGGGGTATTTATCACGAGAAAATGGGAGAATTGCGGAATGAGCACTGGCCTGACCGCACAGGATTATCTTGAGCTGGCCAATCGCCGCAACGCTTCACTCTATGCGCGGGCGGTGGATGCGAACGAGCCCGCACTGCTGGGGCAGGCGATGGCCGCCGACGCGGTGATCGATTCCCTTGGCGTCATCATCGAAGGCACGGAGGCGATCCTCAAGATTCCGGGCATGCTGCGCGATATGTTCCTGGCGACTGAGCACCTCGTCCATAACCAGACGGTGGAACTGCTGTCGGAGACGACGGCCAAGGGCGAAACCTATTGCACCGCCAGCCATATCCAGCCGCCCGCTGGCGATGGCCACCCGCACACCGCGCTGGTCTGGGCGATCCGCTATCAGGACGATCTGCGTCTGGTCGATGGCGCATGGAAGATCGCCCGCCGCGTGCTGGTGCTGGACTGGACGGAAACCCGCCCGGTGGAGTTTTCGGGCCGCAAATAAGCGCCTTATTCACGCGCGTTGGCGCGCGTTTGGCTTGCGCCTGTCCCGTTGCTGTAGGACACTGGACAGGTGCAAGCACACGATCTCGATTTGAAGCCCCCGCGCCGCGCGCGAATTGGCTTTGCGCTTGTGATCGCGGTGCTGCATCTGGTGCTGCTCTATGGCCTGATGCGCGCGTTCGCACCCGGTTTTACGCAGGCCACGATCAACAAGGCGCTTTCCGTTTTTACGGTCACCGTTCCTCCGCCGGAACCGCCCCTTGCAAAACCTGTGACCCGGCCCGATCCGGCACCCGATGAAGGTGCTGCTGGGAATGAAGGGCGCAAGGCCATTCCTCGTGAAGTGGCGGCGCCCAAGGTCCTTATCCCCATCCGGCCTGCCCCGGCGCCGCCCCTTGCCGCCAGCGGGCCAGCCAATAGCGCCGGGGCGGCGGAGCAAGGTGTGGGAACCGGTGCAGGCGGGGATGGTAATGGCCCCGGCAGCGGACGCGGGGGTAACGGGCAAGGCGGCATGGCGGTGCGGGGGGTGGAAAAGATCGCTGGCGATATCAGTTCGGCGCGCGATTACCCGAAGGCAACGCGCGACCGGCGGATTGGCCACAATGTCACCGTCATACTGGCAGTGGGCACGGATGGCCGGGCGACCGGCTGCCGCATTTCCCAGCCCAGCCCTGATGCGGAGGCCGATGCGATCACCTGTCGTCTTGCAAGCGAACGTTTCCGTTTCCGCCCGGCCATGGATGCGGCGGGGAACGCGGTGCCGGGCAAATATGCCTGGCGTCAGCGTTGGTTCTATTGAGCATGGCTAATTCAGCGATAACCAATTTTAACTCCTGCTTGCTACGAAGGGATGAAATGCGGAAGGTGTGCGGCAGAACATGACTCGGATGACGCCAGTGATTTTGTGCGGTGGGGGCGGAACGCGGCTGTGGCCGCGCAGCCGCCTTGCGCGTCCGAAGCCGTTCCTGCCCTTGCTGGACGATGGCGGCACGTTGTTTGCCGCTACGCTGGCCCGCTGCGGGGACAGGGCCATGTTCGCGCCGCCCGTCATCGTGGCAGGTGCGGCGCATCTGGAACACGTGGAAGCGGAAACGCGCGCGATCGATGGGGCTTCGGTGATTGTCGAGCCTGCCATGCGCAACACAGCGGCGGCGATTGCTCTGGCTGCGCACAGGCTCTCGCCCGATGCGCTGATGCTGGTTTGCCCGAGCGATCATTTCATCGCCAACACTGGGGCCTTCCTCGAAGCTGTGGAACGCGCTGCGCAGCTTGCGGCCGAAGGCTGGCTGGTCGCTTTCGGGATCGCGCCGACCGAGCCTGAAACGGGCTATGGTTATATCAAGCAGGGCGTGGCGCTGGGCACGGGCTACCGTATCGACCGGTTTGTGGAGAAGCCCGATCTGGAAACCGCGCGGACTTTTCTGGCGGAAGGCGATTATTGCTGGAACGGCGGCCTGTTCGCATTTCGGGCGGGTACGTTTCTCGATGAACTGGCCCGCCACCGTCCGGCGATGGCCGAAGCCGTGGCGGGCGCCGTGGCCGAAGGCCGCACGGATGACGCGAATTTTTACCCCGATGGGGGGGCATTCGGGCGGATTGCCGGGGAATCTATCGATTATGCGGTGATGGAAAACACGGACCGTGCGGTGATGGTGCGGGTGGATATGGGCTGGTCCGATATCGGGACATGGAAAGCCCTGCAGGCTGCCCGTAAGCTGGATGCCGACGGCAATACGGTGCGGGGGCGGGCTGAGCTTGTCCGATGCCGCAATGTCATGGTCGATAGCGACGGGCCGCGCGTTTCGGTGATCGGGCTCGAAAATATCATTGTCGTGATCGACGGCGACGAAGTGCTGGTGACCAGCGCCGACGGGGCGCAACTGGTGGGCAAGCTCAAAGGGGCCACGCCGGAATGAAGCTTACCGCGCGCATGGTGGACAAGGTGTGGGGGCGGGATCGCCCTTGTCCGCCGTTTCCCGCTGTGCCGGGGCAGCGCATTGGCGAGGTATGGTTCGAACCGCCGCCCGAACTGGACAGTTTGCTGGTCAAATATATCTTCACCTCCGAAAAATTGTCGATCCAGGTCCATCCGCCGGTGCTGTCCCCGGAAGGAAAGCTGGCGGGCAAGGAGGAATGCTGGCTGGTGCTGGATGCCGAACCGGATGCCGTGCTGGGTATCGGCTTCACTGCGGATCTCTCGCCGGAGGCGATGCTCGCCGCCGCGCAGGACGGTTCGATTGAGGGGATGATGGCCTGGCACAAGCCGGTTCCGGGCGATTTCTACTATATCCCTGCGGGAACGGTCCATGCGATTGGCGGGGGGCTCAGCCTGATCGAAGTGCAGATCAACTGCGATGTGACCTATCGGTTGTACGATTATGGGCGGCCGCGCGATCTCCATTTGGGTTCGGCGGTCGATGTGGCCAGTGGGGCGATTTACGATCCCGCTCTTTGCCGCGCCCCCGGCGGCGGTGCGCACGATGTGCTGGCCGATGGTCCATGGTTCCGGGTCGACCGGGTGCAAGGCATGCCGGGCAATGCCTGCGCGCAAAGCTATGGCACGGCGCCGTTGCTGGTCATGCCCCTGTCGGCAGGAGTGGCCGTTTCGGGCGAAGCGCTCAATCCCGGCGAATGCGCTGTGGCGCCGGACTTGTCCGCGCTCGAAGTGGGTGAAGATGCGCGCTGTCTGCTTGCGCAGCCCAGCCAAGGTGGTGTTAATCTGGCGCGGTGATTGCGCACACCATCCAGCTCGCCCTTGCTCCGGTTTTCGTCCTCGTGGCGATCGGCAATGTCATGAACATCCTGTCCACGCGGCTCAGCCGCATCGTCGACCGGTCCCGCTATCTGATTGAGCGGCATGGGGAAACCGAAGGCACCGATCACGATGCAATCGTGCGGGAAATGCGCATGCTTGACCAGCGGATTGCGATCATCGGCCGCGCGATCTTCACGATGCTGCTCAGCGGCCTGACCATCGGAGTGGTGATCGCCATGCTGTTTCTCGATGGGTTTACCGCGCTCAACCTGCAGCGGGCGACGGCGGTGGCCTTCACCGTCGCCATCGCCTTGATGATGTATGCCCTGTTGCTGTTCGTGCGCGAAACGCGCATCGCTTCCGCCAGCCTGCGGATTCCGCATGGCCTGATGGAATGGCACCGGCAGGATTTGTAGCCCCGTCGCGCCTTATGAGCGATGGTGGTGCAAGGTGGGCGCAGGCGCCCGTCAGGCGAGCAGTTTCTGGCCCTGTTCCTTGATTGTCCCGGCGATCATCGGCTCCACGAAGCTGAGCGCCAGCGGCAGCGTGAGGTCGATCACCACTTGCCGGTCCTCGATGGCGATGCTGCCGGTCAGGTTCTGACCCATCGCCGCTATTGCCAGATCGACCGTATCGTCATTCAGCCAGTTGGTGGTGACTTGCGCCATGCCGCCGGGCACGCTTCCGGCAAGATCCTGTGCCCGTTCGCGCAGGCGTTGGCGGACTTCTTCCCGGCTCAGATCATGGGGCACGGTCACGCGCATATAGGGGAAATCCTTCCTGCTGCTTTTTCTGTAAGAAATGGAGAATGGCAGTCTCGCGCAGCGCGGGGAAGCGCTTTTTGCAGATCGTGCCGAGGCCTTGCTGCTGCGAAACCGGAAACCGCCCGGCGAAGGAGCATGCCGGGCGGTTCGGGAGGGGTGAAGATGAACGTTCAGGCCGCTTCGAGCAGCTTGTACGGTTCGATCTCGCCCGAAAGATAAAGCTTCTTCGCCTTGGCGCGGCTGAGCTTGCCGGAACTGGTGCGCGGCAAGGTGCGCGGCGGGACCAGTTCGACCACGCAATTCATGCCGGTGATCGAACGTACCTTGTCCCGAATCTGTTCGCGCAGTTCCACCCGTTTGTCCGGGTCGGAGACGCGGCAGTGGACCAATACGGCGGGCGCTTCCTCACCATTTTCGGTTTCGACGGCGAAGGCGGCGATATCGCCATGGTTAAAGCCGGGAAGCTGTTCCACCGCCCATTCGATATCCTGGGGCCAGTGGTTCTTGCCGTTGATGATAATCATGTCCTTCGCCCGGCCGACAATGAACAGGTAATCGTCGGCCATATAGCCCATGTCGCCCGTATCGAGCCAGCCATCGACCAGGCATTCTTCCGTGGCGACCGGGTCGCGGAAATAGGAATGCATCACGCTGGGGCCTTTGCACCAGACCTTGCCGATCTGGTGTGCGGCCTTGATCTGGCCGTTTTCGCCCCGGATTTCGACTTCCATGTCCTCCACCGGCTTGCCGCAATTGACGATGGCGCGATAGCGGGCGGGGCGCGACAAATCGCGCGGGGTGCCGGAAAGGCGCTCTTCTTCCACCAGTTCCACGCGAATGCCTTCGCCCGGCGGCATGATGGTGACGGCCAGCGTCGCTTCGGCCAGGCCATAGCTGGGGAGGAAGGCGGAAGCCTTGAAGCCCGCTTCGGCAAAGGCATTGACGAAACCCTGCATCACGTCGGGGCGGATCATGTCGGCGCCGTTGCCCGCGATCCGCCAGCGGGAGAGGTCGAACCGTTCCGCCACCTGGCTCTGGCTCGAAATGCGGCGGGCGCAGATATCGTAGCCGAACGTCGGCGAATAGGAGAGCGTGGTGCCCGGATTGCGGCTGATCATGTCCAGCCATGCGAGCGGACGGCGCGCGAAATCCTCGGTCTTGAGATAATCGGTCGAAACCTGATTGGCGATGGGGGAAAGCAGGCAGCCGACCAGCCCCATGTCGTGATACCACGGCAGCCAGGAGATGCACCGGTCGTCAGGCTCCACTTTCATGCCGATGCTGTGCCCGGCAAGATTGTTGAGTAGCGCCCTGTGCGTCACGGCGACGCCGTGGGGGAAGCGGGTCGAGCCGCTGGAATACTGGAGATAGCAGATATCGTCGGGCTGCTGTTCGGGCAGCGTGCATTCAGCCGCATCGCTTGCGCGGAAATCTTCGTAGGAAACGCTCGCGCAGCCTTGCCGGGCGGCGGCGGCGTTTGCCATTTCGGCGATTTCTGCCGGGAATAGCAGCATCGCCGGGTCCGAACTGGCCAGTTGGACCGAAAGCTGATCGATATAATTGTCCTTGCCGCCGAAGCTGGTGGGCAGCGGCAGCGGCACCGGCCAGGCCCCGGCATAGATCGTGCCGCAGAACGAGGCGGCGAAATCGGCGCCCGTTTCCGCGATCAGCGCGACCCGGTCGCCCGGCGCGATCCCGCGTGCGATCAGCCGCCGGGCCATGCCCAGCGCATCTTCGCGCAGTTCGGCGAAGGGATAACTGCGCGCAAGATTCCCGCGTGCATCGTGGAAATTGAGCCCCCGGCTGCCCTGCGCGGCGTAATCGAGCGCTTCGCCGAATGTGGCGAAATCCGAAAAGCGGCGCGGCAAAGCGCAGTGATTGGGGGTGGGTTGAAGGGCGTTATCGGGCATACTTTGATCAACCTATTGATCTAACTCGATTATATTGCCGAGTTTCGCGCAAAAACAATGTGCGCAGGCCATCGCGATAGCGCCAGGCCCGCTGCGGGACCCTTCCATTCTTACGGGAGTGTGGCACGAATAAGGCCGATGGTTAAGGAACGGTCATCAAGTCGTGGCACGCACAGGGCGGTTCGTCCGCTGGATGAGGCGCGGTTGGAGGAACTGGCGCTGGCTTATGTCGCCCGTTTCGCCACCAGTGCGCGCAAGCTGGAAGGCTATCTGGCGCGCAAGGTGCGAGAGCGGGGATGGGAGGGGGAACGCCCGGCGGATATAGCCGCCCTGGTCGCGCGCTTCGTCCAGCGCGGCTATGTCGACGATGAGGGTTTCGCTCGCATGCGTGCCGGTGGGCTGTTGCGGCGGGGATATGGCGCCCGCCGGGTGCGAGAGGCTCTGGGCATGGCCGGAATCGCTGAGAGCCTGCGCGATTCGGTGCTGCCGAACCGGCTCGAACGCCGCCGGGCGGCGCTGACGCTGGCACGCAAACGCCGCTTCGGTCCCTTCGGCGTGGAGCCGCCCGATCGCCCGCAGCGTGAAAAGCAGATTGCGGCGATGATGCGGGCAGGCCATGAGCGCGAGAGTGCCATGGCGTTGGTCGATGCGGGCAGCATCGATGCTGCTGAACGCTGGGTGCAGGAGGCAGAGGAGGAATGACGATGCGTATCTGGCCCGTTGCAATTCTGGCACTTGCCGCCTGCTCCCCCAGTTCCGGCAAGAGCGCGGCCGTTGCGCCGCCAGCGACGCAGAGCGCATCGCGGGCATCGGTTCATCCCGAATCGGGCTTGCGAGTCGTGCCGCTGACCGTCAGCCACGATGGCAAGACGCATCGCTTCCGGGTGGAACTCGCGATGAGCGGAGAGGAACAGGCCAAGGGCTTGATGTTCCGCACCGCCATGGGCGCGGATGAAGGGATGCTGTTCCCGTTCGACCCGCCGCGCGATGCCAGCTTCTGGATGAAAAATACCGTCATTCCGCTGGATATCGTGTTTATCGGCATCGATGGGAAAGTGCTGAACATCAGCGCCGATACCCCGCCATATTCGCTCGAACCGCGCAATTCCGCCGGGGTGGTGAAGGCGGTGCTGGAACTGAATGGCGGCCGTGCAGCCCAACTGGGCATCGCCCCCGGCGCACTGGTGAAGTGGTGAGGCGCTTGCCGGGAGGCTGAACACAAGCTAACGCGCGCTTCATGGGAATCCTCTCGAAAATCTTCACCTGGTGGGACGGCGCCACCATCGGCACGCTTCTCAACAGTGCGTTGACGGGCGAGCAGGTCGGCACCGACGCGCAGGGCAATCGCTACTACCGCTCCAAGAAACCCAATTCGCTCGGCTATCAGCGGCGCTGGGTGATCTACAAGGGCGCCAACGATTCGAGCCGCGTGCCAGCGGAATGGCATGGCTGGCTGCACGGTGCGTTCGACGATGTGCCGGAAAGCCATCTGCCGCCGCCCCGCATCTGGGAAACCGAATTCACGCCCAACGTCACGGGCACCCCGCTGGCCTATCGCCCGCAAGGCGCTCTGGAACGTGGCGGTCAACGGGCCGCGGCAACCGGCGATTACGAAGCCTGGACACCGGATTCCTGATCGTGCGGCGTTTCGGGCCGTCGCTGCGGGCAGGAATGTTGCCGCTGTTTGCGGTAGCGGGGCTTCTGGCTGCCTGCTCCAAGGAACCGGCTGAAACTCCTAAAAAAGTCGAAACCGAACTGCCCAAGGAACTGGCCGGGCAACTCGCCCGGAAAACCCAACTCGCTGTGGCGGAAGTCGGCACGCCGATGGCGGAACGGGTGGCGAAGATCGGTGTGCTCAACAAGCGCAACAATCTGACGCAGGATCTTTTGCTTAAGCCGGGCGAAGCCAAACGGATCGACAATATCATCGTCAAGCTCGCTGCGTGCGAACGCACCGCGCCGTGGGAACGGCCGCCCGAAACGGGCGCTTTCGTGCAAGTGCTGGTGCAACAGCGGGCCAATGCCGATCAGCCTTTGCGCTGGCAGCGAATCTTCTCCGGCTGGCTGTTCAAGAATTCGCCTTCGCTCAACGTGGTCGAGCATCCGATCTACGATGTGTGGGTCAAGGATTGTGCGATGAACTTCCCCGGTGAGGAGGATACCCCTGCTGCCAAGGGCGATGCTGGCACGGCCAAGGCGCCTGCTTCCGCTTCTCCTGCTGCATCGGGGGCTAAGCCGGCAGCGGCTACGCCTTCCGCTCCGGCGGAAACCGCACCCGCAGCCGCCAGTACGGCGGCAAAGCCTTCCGGCAGCGAAAGCCAGCCCGCACCGCGTTGATCCTGCGCCTGGATCAACCGGGCGAAGTATTCTTCCTGGCTGATCTCGATGGCGCCCAGCGATGCCAGATGGCCGGTGATGAACTGGCAGTCGAGCAGTTCCACCCCGGCGTGGCGCAAAGCCACCACCAGCCACGCCAACGCCGTTTTCGATGCGTTGCTGGCCCGGCTGAACATGCTTTCCCCGCAAAACACCCGGTTGAAGCCGACGCCATAGAGGCCGCCCACCAATACACCGTCCAGCCAGCATTCGATGGAATGCGCGTGGCCTGCGGCATGAAGCGCGCGATAGCTGGCGGCGATCCGTTCGCTGATCCAGCTATCGGGATGATCGGGCCGGGGGGCGGCGCAGGCCGCGATCACATCGTCGAACGCGGCGTTGCAGGTCACGGTGAAACGATCGCTTCTCAACACTTTGGCCAAAGTGCGCGAGCAGTGAAACCGTTCCAGCGGCAGAATCGCGCGCCTTTTCGGTTCGATCCAGAATATCTCCGGATCGTCGCGTGAATCGGCCATCGGAAAAATGCCGCTGCGATAGGCTTTCAGCAGCAGGTCCAGCGGGATGATGGCGGATACCGGAGAATGCACGCCCATCAGCCTAGCAGAAGCCATGGGTGCAAGAAATGCGCAGTTTTTGGCAATTGCCGTTCATGTTTGATGGAACGCGCCTTGCCAAGCCTCCTGCTTGGCACTACAGGCCCATTCGCCTGCAGGAGTGTAGCTCAGTTGGTAGAGCATCGGTCTCCAAAACCGAGGGCCGCGGGTTCGAATCCTGCCACTCCTGCCACTTTCCCTGAACATTAGAATTGCTTCGGCGAACCGCTTCCGATTTGCCTCGCATTGCGTGCATAAGCGGCAAATGACGCGCTACGCCCGCCTTGTGCTGATCATGCTTCTGATTGCTCTTGTGGTGAGCCTGTTTGTATTTCGTCAGCGGGAGAGCCGGGATTTGCCCGCGGTCATGGCACGCCATGGCCTGCACGCGGGCGTGATCGCCTACGGTGCGCCTGGCACGACACCGCATATTCTCACATTCAAGGCCCGCGCTGATCGGGTGTTCCATTATTGGAGCCTTTCCAAACCGATAACGGCGGCGGTGGTTTTTGCAGGCGTTGATCGGGGCCTGATTCGTCTGGATGAGGATTACGAAGGGGCGCAGGTTGCCGATCTGCTGCGGCATGCAGGGGGGTGGGACCGGAATGTTGCCGGCGATCCATTGCATGACAAGGAGGGGCGGCTGCCATGCACACGGATGCCAGTACCGCCACGGCAATTCGCGCCCGGCACGCGGGAAGTTTATGCCAATGTCGGTTATTGTTTGCTCGGCAGGCTGGCTGAGGAGAGGTTTGCCAAGCCCTTTCCGCAGATCGCGGCGCAAGTTTTGCCTGAAACACGGGACATGACTTACGATCCCTGGCTCGGATCGGCAGGAGGCTGGTCGGGGACGGCGGCGCAATATTTCGCCTTTGCCGCCCGCGAAATCGATCCCCGTGCCTTGCCGCGACCTGCCTATGCACCGCAGGGGCCGTATTATGCGATGGGCTGGCGTGTGCTGGAGGACGGGACGTTATCGCATTTCGGTATCCTGACCCCATCGAGAAATGGGCAATTCGCCGTTGTTTTCAAGCGGCCCGGCTGGGTTGCGGTGGGGTTGTTTTCAGGTCTGCCCAACGATCCGGAACAGGCGCGCGGCGATCTGCTGGTGGCGCTTTTAGCCCTTCGCTGACAGGAAGGCAGACACCGAGCGGGAAGGCGCAAAAAATCCGCATATGAGGTCCGGACGAATCGGGAACCTGTCGATGAAGTGTGCGTTTTACGGGGCAGGATGCAACTTCATCGAGGAGTAGGGTCATGAGCCGCCTGACTTTCCGTAGCAGTCGCCCCGATAGCTGGACGCTGCCGCGCCCCCATACCGATCCCAGCTTGCGTTATCAGAAGCACGGTCCGATCCAGCCCTTGCATCCCCCGACGTTGTGGGAACGGCTGCTCGGCTTGCATTGACGGCTTCGCGCATTCGTTGCTGCATGCTTCGGCGCGGCTCACTTCTGCCGCATGGCTGTTGTATGCCCGATAGCCTTGCATAACGCGTCATGCATGGCTAAATGCCTGCTGCCTTCCGACATCGGAACCATTCTGCCCCTCCCGGATATCATCCGGGGTGGCGATGGCCCCTAGGCGGAAGGCGTCAGTTTTTCGAACGGTAAGAGTCGTAACGTCAGATGGCCAAGACCAGTCCCGGTGAATTCATCCGCCAGGTGCGCGCGGAAGCCTCCAAAGTTGTGTGGCCGACGCGTGAGGAAACGATCAGAACCGCGATTTTCGTGGGTGTCCTGATGTTGATCCTGTCGCTGTTCTTCCTTGGCGTCGATTCGCTGTTCAGCGCCGTGATGCGCTGGCTGCTTTCGCTCGCCTGACACAACGGCACAACACGGGATACGGGTTTACAGGACTATGGCCGCACGCTGGTACATCATTCACGCCTATTCGGGTTTCGAAAACAAGGTGCGTGATTCGATCCTCGCCGAGGCGGAACGCCTGGGCTTGTCCGAAGGCGTCGAGCAGGTCGAAGTGCCGACCGAAACCGTGACCGAAGTGAAGCGGGGCAAGAAGGTGCAGATCGAACGCAAGTTCATGCCCGGCTACGTTCTCGCCAAGCTCAAGCTGAACGACGATGTCTATCACCTCGTCAAGAATACGCCGAAAGTGACCGGTTTCCTGGGTTCCAGCGGCAAGCCGCAGGCGATTTCCGAGAAAGAGGCGGCCCGTTACTTCGGTGCGGCCGAAGAAGCGGCCGCGCAGCCGCGGCGCCAGGTCAGTGTCGATTACGAAATCGGCGATTCGGTCAAGGTCAACGCAGGCCCCTTCGCCAGCTTCAACGGCGTGGTCGAAGAGCTCGATTTCGACAAGAACCGGGTCAAGGTTTCCGTGTCGATCTTCGGGCGCGCGACGCCGGTCGAACTGGGCTTCGAGGAAGTCGAACTGGTCAAGTGAGGCCGCGGCCCGGCCCTGGCGCTGGGCCAGTGCACCTTGAAGTTGATTTCGTGCGCCCTTTCCCCTAGGGCGCGCGCTTCCCGCAAGGGATTCATGCGGAAGGAAGGGGCCGGGCAACCGGTGCGTTCCGTTTGACCGCTAAACATGAGGATCGCGCGGCGGGCTGGCCCGGCGCGCTTTCCGACAGTGTGAAAGGAGCGGCCACATGGCCAAGAAAATCGAAGGTTACATCAAGCTGCAGGTGCCCGCCGGCTCTGCCACGCCGTCCCCGCCGATCGGCCCTGCGCTGGGTCAGCGCGGCGTGAACATCATGGAATTCTGCAAGGCGTTCAATGCCGCCACGCAGGAACTTGAAAAGGCGATGCCGATCCCGACCATCATCACGGTCTATGCGGATCGCAGCTTCACGTTCGTCACCAAGACGCCGCCTGCCTCCTTCCTCATCAAGAAGGCTGCTAACCTCAAGTCGGGCTCGAAGGAGCCGGGCAAGGTTTCGGCCGGAACCATCGCGCGTTCGAAGCTCGCTGAGATCGCCGAAGTGAAGATGAAGGATCTCAACGCCAACGATATCGAACAGGCGACGAAGATCATCGAAGGTTCGGCCCGTTCGATGGGCCTGGAAGTGGTGGAGGGCTGACACGATGGCCAAGCTGACCAAGAAGCAGAAGGCGCTCACTGCAAAGCTGGGTGACAATCAGGAACTCCACACCTTCGACGCTGCGCTGAAGCTGCTGCGCGAAGTCGCTACCGCCAAGTTTGACGAAACCGTCGAAGTCGCGATGAACCTGGGCGTCGACCCGCGTCACGCCGACCAGATGGTGCGCGGCATGGTCTCGCTGCCCTCGGGCACGGGCAAGGACGTGCGCGTGGCCGTGTTCGCTCGCGGCGACAATGCCGACAAGGCTCTGGCTGCCGGTGCCGACAAGGTTGGCGCGGAAGACCTGATGGAAGACATGCAGGCGGGCAACCTCAACTACGATCGCGTCATCGCCACCCCGGACATGATGGGTGTGGTTGGCCGTCTCGGTAAGATCCTGGGTCCCAAGGGCCTGATGCCGAACCCGAAGCTCGGCACCGTGACGCCGAACGTGGAACAGGCCGTGAAGGACGCCAAGAGCGGCCAGATCGAATTCCGCGTGGAAAAGCTGGGCATCATCCATGCCGGGATCGGCAAGATGTCGTTCAGCGACGACGCGATCAAGGCGAACTTCAACGCGCTGGTCGATGCGGTCGTCAAGGCCAAGCCGTCGGGCGCCAAGGGCAAGTATGTCCGTAAGGTCTCGCTCAGCTCGTCGATGGGGCCCGGCCTCAAGCTCGACACGGCGGACGTTGCCAGCGCATAAGCGCGCAGGCGATAACCAAATAAAAGGGCCGGGGGGAAACCTCCGGCCCTTTTATTTGTGGGGTGGCGATGGGCAGGATGTGCCGGGTTACCAGCCGGGCGTGAGATTGGCCGGAGTGTAGCATTCCACCACCAGACTGATCGGTTGCCCGTCTGCCCGGGCCAGCAGGGCGCGCTGCATCAGGATCGTGTCGGCAGGGCAGCCCGGCCCTGCGCCGCGCGTGCTGGCCAACTTGCGCCGGGTGAAATTCAGCGCCGCCACCGCTTTGCCGAACGGGGTGTCGGTGGTTTCCAGCACATGGTTCATATCGGGCGAAAGGCGGGCGGGCACATACCAGTTATGCGCTTCGGAAAGGATCACATCGCCGCACACCAGGCGGACATGGCGGTATCCGATCCGGCTGCCTTGCGGGATATTCAGCAAGGTCAGCAGGTCTGACGGCGCATCCCTTGCATCGTCACGAATCTGCACGGCGCGAATGATGGGTGGATTGCCCATGTTGTGCGCCTGGCACCACTGTGTCAGCGCTTCGGTGGCGCTGACATGGGCATCCAGAGTGGCTTCGAATTCATCCAGCGGCAGCAACTGGGGCGTGGCGCATGCCGCCAGCGACAGGCTGGCCGCGGCAAGTCCGATATTGCCTTTGGGGAAGGGTGCCATGGGCATCTGATACCGGAAAGACCGCCCGGAGGCAAAGCTGCTTTACCCTCCTGTTTGTAGTATTACGAAACTATAGGTAACGTAATATTACATAACTATGTTGCTAAAAAACAACTATCTGAAATCAATGTTGCCTGAAAAAGGGGGATCGCTTTGACCTCATCCGGCCTGTGGCCTAGCTAACCTGGCATGGCCACCCAAAAACACAAGGCCATGCAAATGTTCGCAACACTTGAATATCTTTGAGGAAATTATGAAGAAGCTCACCATTGCCGCTCTCGCGGCCGCTGCCGCCGTTCTGCCTGCCGCTGCTCATGCACAGGCCTATGTGCAGGTTGAAACCGGTCTCGATGTCGTGGACACCAATCCGGGCAGCGATGAAGGCGTCCTGTACGGCGTTTCCGCCGGGTACGAAGTTCCGCTGGGCAAGAATCTGTTCGCCGCCGTGGAAGCGGGCCTTGCCGACAGCAGCACCAAGGAATGCGCTCGTGACGTGAGCGTTCTTGGCGACAAGCTTTGCGCCCGCACTGGTCGCGACATTTCGGCCACACTGCGTTTCGGCACCAACCTGAGCGAAACCAGCAAGCTTTATGTGCTGGGTGGTTACACCAACGCGCGCATGCGTCTCACCTATGACGATGGCGTTAACTACTACTCGGATAGCGGTAACCTCGACGGTTTCCGTCTGGGCGCAGGCTATCAGCACAACTTCGGCCAGAACCTGTTCGGCAAGATCGAGTATCGCTACTCGAACTATGAGCAGGGCTTCGAACGCCATCAGGGCGTTGTGGCTGTCGGCGCGAAGTTCTAAGACTGACGCCAGCTAAAACGAAGCGGGGGCGGGCCAATGGCTCGCCCCCGTTTTGTTGTGTTCAGCGGGATATGGGCCGGGGCCGCCGCTGATCGGGAAGGAAAAAGGCTTCAGATGCCCCCTGGGGTGAAATCCCAGCCCAGTTCACCCAGCCCTTCGCACAGCGTATCCACACAGCTTTTCAGCGCTTCCGGATCGGTCGAACGGATCACGAAATTGGCCCCGCTTTTGCCTTCGCGGAAGAAGGGATAACTGCCGATCTGGCAGCCGTCGTGCGCCTGTTCCACATCGCGTAGCAGCACCGCCACTTCGCTTTCCGGCACCCACGATCCGATCACTTCCGACAGCAGCGGCGCCCCGCCTTCGAGCGTTCCGGTCAAGCCGTCGAGCATGCCTGCCGTGATATGGGGTACGCCGGCCATCATGAAGATATTGCCGAACTTGATCCCCGGTGCGCCGGAATAGTGATTGGGGATGAGATCCGCACCCGCAGGTGCGCGGGCCATGCGCAGCCGCCCTTCGTTCAGCCCGCCGCGGGTGGTGTAATATTCTTCCAGCATCGCGCGGGCTTCGGGATGAATCGCCACTTCCACGCCCAGCGCGGCCGCGATGGCGTCCACGGTGATATCGTCATGCGTGGGGCCGATCCCGCCCGTGGTGAAGAGATAATCGTGCTTGGCCCGCAGCGCGTTCACCGCTTCGCCGATTGCGGCCATATCGTCCGCCACCACGCGTACTTCGGTGAGGCGTATTCCCTGTACCTGCAGCCAGGTTGCGATCTGCGCGATGTTCTTGTCATGCGTGCGGCCGGAAAGGATTTCGTCGCCGATGATGACGGCCGCTGCCGTCCAGATGCGCTGGGGGTCTTTCATGTCCGGTAGCGTTAGGCGATTTTTGATACCTTCGCCACCGTGCTTTCGAAATGCAGCACGCCATCGTTAACGGGGCGGCGGCGAAAATCGCGCCGATCCTGCAGATAATCCTGATTGAGCCGCCAGGGCAGCGTTTTCGCGCTTTTCGGCATCAAAGGCCGCGCCCGCTGGATGTAGCCAGAGGAGAATTGATAGACATCGTCTTCTTCCAGCCCATGATCGGTGGGGAGGACCGGGCGGACAATCGCGGCGCCCTGGGCCTCCATCGCCTTGAGGACATCGCAGATATAGGCGGCGGTGAGATCGGCCCGCAAAGTCCAGCCTGCGTTGAGGTAGCCGAAGGCCACTGCAAGATTGGGCACGTTGGAGAACATGCAAGCGCGATAATAAAATTGCTTGCGCCAGTTGACCCGCACCCCATCCAGCGTGACCTTGATCTGCCCCGCCATGGCAAGGCGCAGACCGGTGGCGGTGACGACGATATCGGCATCGAGATGGCGGCCCGATTCGAGAGAAATGCCGGTTTCATCGAAGCAGGCGATGCGGTCTGTCACCACTTCGACCTTGCCGGTGCGGATTGCGGTGAAAAGGTCGCCATCGGGCACCAGGCAGAGCCGTTGTTCCCAGGGGCCGTAGGGAGGCTGCCAATCGGCTGGCCGGTAATGGCGGCCCAGCGCCTTGCGGGTCGCACAGGAGAGAAAGGCCGCCATCCAGGCGGGGCGCTTGCGGGCCAGTTTGAATATGAAGTTCTGCATGCGCACGTTCTTCGCCCGGATTGCGCGATGGGCGAGTTGCGCAGGTAGCAGCATCCAGGCAATCCGCGCGAACCTGTCCCGCCGGGGCAGGGCGCCCATCCATGTCGGAGTGCGCTGCAGCATGGTCACGTGCGCAGCTGTTTGCGCGATTGCGGGCACCAGAGTGACGGCGGTGGCGCCCGACCCGATTACCGCCACCCGTTTGCCGGCATAATCGCAATCCTGCGGCCAGAACTGCGGATGCACGATGCGTCCGGCGAAGCGATCCTGGCCCGGAAAAGCGGGATCATGGGGGCTATCGTAATCGTAATAGCCGGAAGCGAGATAGAGGAAGCGGGCCGTCAGCGTGCGGATGCCCGCCGCATCTTCCACCGTCACATGCCATTGGCCTGCATCGCCGATGAAATCGGCGGTGAGCACCCGCGTGCCGAGCTGGATATTGGGGCGGATGGCGTATTTGTCGACCACCCGGTCCAGATAGGCGAGGATGCTGTCCCCATCGGCGATGGCGTCGGCGTCGGTCCATGGCTCGAAGCCGAAGCCCAAAGTGTACATATCGCTGTCGGAGCGAATGCCGGGATAGCGGAACAGATCCCATGTGCCGCCGAGCCGCTCGCGGCGTTCGATTACTGCATAGCGCGTGCCGGGGCAGCGCATGTGGAGATGGGCAGCCATCGAAATGCCCGAAATACCCGCGCCCACGATCAGGACATCGAAATCGGGCTTGCCATCCGGATGCGGGGTATCGCTGGCGTGTGCCTGGGGCATGGCTGTGCGCTAGGCCGGATTTGGCCGCGCGCCAAGAGGGGCCTTCAAATCAGGCGGACTTGCCGAAATGGGCGGCGAGATGATTGAGCACCGAAGGATGCAGCGGGGTGATGAATTCTACCCCCATTTCTTCCCGGTCTTTCCAGCGCACGACCGAATCGATCGGGCCGATATTTTCGATCCTGAGAGCAAGAGTCGCGCCGACCTGCAACCAGCTATGGTTCTGCCACATCCGGCATCCCTTGCGCGACAGATCGGAAATCCGGACATCGTGAACGCGCCCGTTGCCGGAGCGGTAACGCCCTTGCACCGTCACCGGCAATCTCGAATCGTCCCGATTGTCCATCGACGATCCTTTCGTCACGAATCATAAATATCAGGGATTGTTTATCATCTGTGCGGTAAAATGCCGATAAATGATATGTTATGTCTTGAAGACGATGGTTTTGTTCCCATCCATCAGGACCCGATCCTCCAGATGATAGAGAACGGCGGAGGCCAGAACGCGGCGTTCGATATCGCGGCCCTTGCGGACGAGATCTTCGGGCGTGTCCGCATGGCTGATCGCTTCCACGTCCTGATGGATGATCGGCCCTTCGTCGAGATCGGCGGTGACGTAGTGCGCAGTGGCGCCGATCATCTTCACCCCGCGCGCGTGGGCCTGATGATAGGGTTTCGCCCCCTTGAAGCCGGGGAGGAAGCTGTGATGGATGTTGATGCAGCGCCCCGACAGATAGCGGGCCATCTCGTCGGACAGAATTTGCATGTAGCGGGCGAGTACCACCAGTTCCGCGCCGGTTTCCGCGACGATTTCCCTGATCCGGGCTTCCTGTTGCGGTTTGGTGTCCCTGGCGATCGGCAGATAGTGGAACGGGATATCGCGCACCAGCGGCACGTTCAGCGTTTCGCGCGGATGGTTGCAGACGATGCCGACGATATCCATCGGCATTTCGCCGATCCGGTTGCGATAAAGCAGATCGGCCAGGCAGTGATCGAACTTGCTGACCATCAGCAGCACCTTGCGCGGGATACCGGTGTCGCGCAGCGTCCATTCCATCTCATAACGTTCGGTCACAGGGGCGAATTCCCGGCGGATGTCGTCCAGCGGCCGCGTGGGGCAGTCGAACACGATGCGCATGAAGAACATGCCGGTGTCGAGCGCATTGAACTGCTGCGCTTCACGGATATTGGCGCCGATTTCGGCAAGCCGCGTGGTGACTGCGGCGACCAGGCCCACCCGGTCCGTGCACGACAAGGTCATCACGTAGGCTTGCGGCATTGTCCGGCTCTCCCTGTTTCGTCCCGTCGCGTCTATCCCGTTGCGCGGCGCGAAGCCGGATGGCTCTAGCGCGCCTCCGGGGCGAAGTCGCCTCCGCAATTGCGAAAATTGTCAGCCCTTTGCCTGCGGCGTTCGGCGATTGCGCGGTTGCAGTCGCGCTTGGGGCTGATATGCCTGCAGGCCAAGGAAGAATTTGAAGAATGAGGATGCAACGATGAAGCGTGAACTCGCTGGCAGGCCGGTCGATCCTGTTGGGCTGGGCTGCATGAACCTGTGCTGGGCTTATGGCGAACCGCCGACGCACGATGAAGCGATTGCGATCCTCCACCGGGCGCTGGAACTGGGGTACGATCATCTCGATACCGCCAATATCTATGGCCTGGGGCAGAGCGAGCAATTGATCGCCGAAGCGCTCAAGGGCAAGCGGCAGGATTACTTCCTCGCGTCCAAGACAGGCATTGTCATCAAAGAGGATATCCGTGGGGTCGATTGCAGCCCCGCCGCGATAACCGCCTCCATCGATGCCAGCCTCGAACGGTTGCAGACCGACCATATCGATCTGCTTTATCTCCACCGCTTCGATCCCACGGTGCCGGTGGCGGATTCGGTCGGTGCGCTGGTGCGGGCGATCGAAGCGGGCAAGATCGGCTCCTACGGCGTATCGGAATGGAGCGCGGAGCAAATTCGCGAGGCTCACGCCGTCCATTCGATGGCTGCGGTGCAGACCGAATATTCCCTATGGACGCGCAATGTCGAAGTGGCGGTGCTGGAAACCACGCGCGAGCTGGGCATTGCCTTTGTCGCCTTCTCGCCCGTGGGGCGCGGTGGATTGTGCGGGGAATTGATCGATCCGGCGACGCTGCCCGAATGCGACATGCGGCGCACCATGCCGCGCTTCATGCCGGAAAACTGGCCTGCCAACCGCGTTCTGGTCGACCGGTTCGTCGCTCTGGCCGAAGAGGCGGGGATGAGTGCGGCGCAACTGGCGCTTGCCTGGGTTCTTTCGCGCGGGGATCATGTCCATGTCATCCCCGGCACGCGCAGCCTCCGGCATCTGGAAGACAACTTTGCCGCCGGGAAGATTCCGGTGGATCAGGCGCTGCTCGATCGAGCCGGTGCCTTGATTAACGAAGAAACGATTATCGGCCACCGCTATGGCAATGCCATGCGGCAACTGGTCTTTACCGAAGAATACGCCTGACGGGGCGGGGCCGGATCAGAGCGCCGTCTGGAACGTCGCCAGCATCCGGTTCCACGCCTTTTCGGCCTGTTCCTTATCGTAACTGGGCGCATCGACGGTGCACCAGCCATGGCCAGCGGGATAGACTTCGATTTCCGCCGGTCTGTGCGCTTCGTCGGCGGCCTGGCGCAGAACGGTCTTTTCCTCGGGATGCTGGGCATCGTCATCCCGGGCAATGGCGAAGAGATAGTTCGCCTGCGAATCCTTGATGAGCCGATACGGGCTGTCGGGCGCATCGGTCACCAGCTTGGCCCCGTGGAAGGAACACGCCGCCTTGATCCGCTTGGCCGCGGCGGTGGTACGCACCGCGTGCGAACCACCCATGCAATAGCCGCACGTTGCCAACCCCTTCTGCGGGTCCACCGCGTCCTGTCCGTCCAGCCATGCGGTAAATGCGGCGGCATCGCGGGCGGTGGCCATGCCATCGACTTGCGCGATCATCGGGGTGAGCTTTGCCTGCATGGCGGGTTCGAACCATTGCGAAAGACTGGTCAGGATCGGGGCCTTGGCGCTGCGGTAGTAGGGATTGGGCACCAGAACGGCATAGCCCGCATTGGCCAGCCGGCGAGCCATGATTTCATAGGCACCACGCAAGCCCGCGATATCCGGCCACATGATTACGCCGGGATGCCGGCCTTCGCCGGGATGGACGAAAAAGGCGTCTGCCGTACCGTCCTGTGTCACAATGGACACGGCGCTTTCGCGCAATTGCCCGCTGTTATTGCTGTTATTGGCCGTCTGTTCCGCCGGAGCGCAGGCGGTCAACGCCGCCGCCGTGGTCATGGCCGCAAATTCGCGCCGCGTGATGCCGTGCCGGGCGAGGTCGGCAGCGAAGGCTGCAAGGGTATGAGAATCGCACATGGGGACCTCCGGATATCGCGTTGCATCCAAGCTTATCCGTCCATGCCATCGCGTCCAGCCTTGGCGTGCCGGGGCAGACTCTTTCGCGAGCCGCGTGGGGATGGCCGGAGCGGGAATCCACTTAGGCAAAGCTTGACCTGTCCGGTAAAGTATTGTCCAAATTGCCAATTAATTCTCGATTTATCGCAAGGACAGCAATCGTGCGTTGATGCGGTGTTGACGTTGAATCGGGCGTTCGTGTTCGATCCCGTCAATTATCCTCTCGATAGCAATCGGGGGTGTCGGGTTCGGAAGCGATATGGGGCCGGGCTGCAAAGGGAAAGATGGCGGTATCGCTTCCAGGCAAGCCGCTGAAAGTTGGAGAAGGAGTATGACGATGATCCCCAAGGCGCTCATTGTGGCCGTTCCCCTGATGCTTGGCGCATGTGCCTCGGTAAGCGAAGCGCCGGGCAACCGGGTGGCGGTAGCTAATCTGGCGTTTGCCAATGGGCAGCCCGCCGGTACGGCGCAATTGCTCGCTGCGGGCGATCATGTGTCGCTGTCGGTATCGCTCGCGGGTGTTTCGCCCGGCCCGCATGGCATCCATCTGCATATGGTGGGAAGCTGCGAGGCATCGTCCTTCACCTCCGCGGGCGGGCACCTCAATCCGGGGGGCAAGCAGCATGGCACGGAAAATCCGATGGGCAGCCATCTGGGGGACTTGCCGAACATCGACATCGGGGCGGATGGAACGGGCTCTATGACAGCGGCGTTGCACGGCACGCGGGCTGAAGTGCTCTCGCAAGTGTTCGATGCGGACGGGACCGCGATCGTGCTGCATGCGGGGCCGGACGATTACAAGACCGATCCTGCAGGAAACAGCGGCGGGCGTATCGCCTGCGGCGTGTTGCAGCGTAGCTGATCAGATTGCGTAAGGCGTCGGGTCCACCAGCCCGGCGTCGCTGAAGCCGGCGCGGCGCAGGCGGCAACTGTCGCATACGCCGCATGCCTTGCCATCGGGCTGCGGATCGTAGCATGACCAGCTACGGCCCGGATCGAGGCCCAGCCGCTCGGCCTCCTGCGCTATTTCCGCCTTGCCGAGATATTGCAACGGCGTGTGGATGGCGAAAGGAAAGCCTTCCGCCCCTGCCTTGGTGGCAAGCCGCGCCGTTTCGACGAAGCTGGCGATGAATTCGGGCCGGCAATCGGGATAGCCGGAATAGTCCAGCGAATTGACGCCGATAAAAATATCGTGGGCATTCAGCGTTTCCGCCCAGGCCAGCGTCAGCGAGAGAAAGACGAGATTGCGTGCGGGCACGTAAGTGATGGGGATACCGGCCTCGGGTTCGCCGGTGGGCACGGCAATGGTGGTATCGGTCAAGGCCGATCCGCCGAACACGCTGAGATCGAGCGGCAGGATGACATGCCGTTCCACGCCCAGCATGGCGGCGATATCCTTCGCCGCTTCCAGTTCGCGCCGATGGCGTTGATTGTAATCGATGGTGAGCGCGTTGACGCTATAACCCTGTTCCTGTGCCAAGGCGGCGGACACCATGGAATCCAATCCGCCGGAGAGCAGCACAACCGCCCGCTTCGAAATCTGGTCAGCCTCGATCATGGATGTGCGCTAGAAGCCTCGCGCGCTGCTTTCAAGGGGCTGGGTCAGCAAGCCCCGCTTCGCCGTGCCTCGGCGGAAAATTGAAACGGCAGACCATCGGCCACCCCCTGGCTTTCGATCTGGACGATGTTCGGTGTTTCCCGCCGGATATCCGTCCGGCCATAGCCGTGCCCCTGGCAAGTGTACTGCACGGTCACGCGGTCCGCCGCATCCTCCACAATGAAGCGGTTGCAGCCCGATTGGGGGTGGCGAAGCTGGATCAACTCGCGCCCGTTGTGCAGGCAGATTCGCTGCCGCGTGTTGTCGGAGCGGTAACGGATTTCCCAGCTCCCCGCTGCGAGCTTGTCCAGAGCTTGCAACGGCTTATCCTGCGCAACCGTGGGGATCGCGGGGCCGCAGAAGGCGGCAAGGCCGGCCAAAGGAAGGAAGCCTTTCCGGATTTTCGCAGATTTCCGCATCAGAATACTCCGATCAAACCGGTTCAGGTCGCCATATGATGCGTTCAGTTGCGCCATACAAGCGATGAATTGACTTAATCCTGAATAGGGAAGAGGCGCGAACAGAACGCGCAATCCACCATTATGACCCCGTCATCGTTGCGCATCTTGGCCCGTTCTTCCGAGGGGAAGCGTGCGAGGACGTTTTCGAAATGGACGGTGGAACAGCGGCAACCCCGGCTGAGCGATGAGCCGGGCGTGACGCGGATTTCGTCTTCCTCGTGGAACAGACGCCAGATCAGCGCTTCCAGCGACAGGGCGCCATCCAGCAATTCTTCGGGCTGGATCGTATCGGCAATGATCGCGGCATGTTCCCATTCGGGATGATCCATGCGCACATGCAGCCGCTCGCGCCCTTCTTCGCCATCGGCAAGGTGCTGGAGCAGGATACCGGCGGCAACCGGCGTTTCGGACGATGTATCGACAGTGACGCGGATCAGCGTCGGCACTTGCTCGGACTGGCTGAAATAATTCTCGAACGCGGCTGTGATTGAGTTGCCTTCGAGCGGAACGATCCCCTGATAACGCTGATCGGTGGTTGCCAGATCGAATGTGACGGCAAGGAAGCCCTGGCCGAACAGCGTTTCCAAGGAGGGCTGGTCACCGATCTCCGCCACCCGTTCCGCGTCGAACTGGACGTAGCCGCGCAGTTCGCCGGCGCGATAATCGCAAGCGAGCAATTGCACGATCCCGGCATCGGTTTGCGCCTGAATGGTGACCTGACTGCCATCGTCCTTGAGCAATCCGCCGCTGAGCGCGGTCATGACCAGCGCTTCCG
>CAYXMY010000020.1:0-32666 GCA_964466155.1 uncultured Caenibius sp.
CGCCAACTACTTCAGTTCATGCGGATATGATCCAGACTGATCGAAAATCGCTCTATCGTGAGATTGATCGCGGCAACAGAAACGATATGATACAGTTTAGCATAACTGTATTGGTATAAATTTCCATACAGAGGCGGAGATTATGATCGAGCGGGAAGGAAGCCGGACGCAGGCGGTTATGGCTGCAATTCGTGGCAAGATCGCCAGCCGGGCCTTGCAGGCGGGGGATCGCCTGCCTTCCGTGCGGCGGTTTGCCGAAACCATGCGCGTGTCCCCTTCCACCGTGGTCGAAGCTTATGACCGGCTGGTGGCCGAAGGGGCGATCGAAGCGCGACGGGGATCGGGGTTCTATGTCTGCCGGGCCGGGGTGGCGCCGATGGTCCTGGCCGACATGGCGCCGCCGGTGGACCGTGCCGTCGATCCGTTCTGGGTTTCGCGTCAGTCGCTCGATGCCGATCCGGGGGCGGAAAAGCCGGGATGCGGCTGGCTGCCGCCGGATTGGATGCCGGGCGCGGCCTTGCGCCGCGCATTGCGCGATCTTGCCCGGGGCGGGGATGCCCTGCTCACCGATTATGGCGGCACGCGCGGTTCGCTGGCGCTGCGCCGCCTGCTGCTGGGGCGGTTCGCGGAAGAAGGGATCGGGGTCGCCCCGTCGCAAATCCTGCTCACCGGATCGGGCACGGAAGCGATCGATCTCCTCTGCCGTTTCCTGCTGCGGCCCGGCGATACGGTGCTGGTGGACGATCCCTGCTATTTCAATTTCCAGGCCTTGTTGAGAGCGCATCGGGCCACCATCGCCAGCGTGCCCTATACCCCGCTCGGGCCTGATATCGCGGCATTCGAAGCGACGGTGGCGCGTGTACGGCCACGGCTCTACATCACCAATTCGGCGCTGCACAATCCGACCGGGGCCAGCCTTTCGCCGCAAGCGGCCTACCGCGTGCTGAGCGTGGCGGCCCAGCACGGCATGATCGTGGTGGAGGATGACATCTTCTCCGATTTCGAACCCGAACCTTCGCCCCGCCTCGCGGTGCTGGACGGGCTGGAGAACGTCATCCGCATCGGCAGCTTTTCCAAGACATTGTCTGCTGCCCTCCGCTGCGGCTACATCGCGGCGCGGGCCGACTGGATCGAAGGGCTGGTTGATCTGCAAATCGCCACCCGTTTCGGCGGTGTCAGCCCGGTCGCGGCAGAGGCGGTGGCCCGCATTCTGGCCGGGGGCAGCTATCGCAAGCATATGATGGATTTGCGCAATCGCTTGGCCCGCGCGCGGGAGGATCTGGCCGGAAAGCTTCGCCTGCGGGGGATCGAACCGTGGATCATGCCGCGCGGCGGGTTCTATCTCTGGTGCCGCCTGCCCCCCGGTATCGACGCGGCCGATCTGGCGCAGGGTTGCATGGCCGCAGGCGTGGTGCTCGCCCCCGGCAATGTCTTCAGCGTCGCGCAGAACGCATCCGGCTTCATGCGTTTCAATGTTGCCCAGACCAGCGACACGGCTCTGGCGGTAATCGACGCCCATCTGCCGCGCTGAGCGATTGCAAACGAACCGGATTGGTGTGATCCAATATAGGAATGCGCCAATCCGGTTCATTCAACCCAACGCGTGGGCGCTTATGCGCCGCTCACAGCATGGCGGGCGGCGAGGAAGCCGAACACCATGCTCGATCCCACGGGGTTGCCACCGCCGGGATAGGCTTCACCGCTGACAGCGGCCATGGTGTTGCCCGCGGCATAGAGACCCTGAATCACGTCGCCGCCGGTATTCAGCACCCGGGCGTTTTCATCCGTGCGCAAACCGCCCTTGGTGCCAAGGTCCGACAAGACGAACGCCGCCGCGTGATAGGGGCCTTCGCCAATCGGGACGAGCGGCGATTCGCCATAGACGACGATCCGTTCGTAAGGTTCGTCGCCGCGATGGAAATCGCTGTCTTCCCCCTTGGCGCAGTGGCTGTTGAAGCGGGCGACCGAAGCTTCCAGCGCATCGGCCGGAACGTCGATTTTCTCTGCCAGTTCGCCAAGCGTCGGCGCGCTGCGCCACAGGTTGGCGGCCTGATAGGCAGCCGTGTCGAGAAACGGAACATTGGGCCAGTAGATCGGCGGGGCACCTTCGCCGCGATTGTCGTAGATATACCAGAAGGGCAGGGTGAGCTGCCCGCTTTCCACCAGTTCGATGATGCGCCGCCCCGCACGATCGTAAGCGACCGATTCGTCCATGAAGCGCTGCCCGCCGTTGTCGACGAAGATGCCGCCGGAAAAGCCCAGCGTGAATGTCGCGCTGCCATCGGGCTGCATCAGGCCGGGGGACCACCACGCCTGATCCATCAGATCGGCATCCGCCCCGATGGCGATCCCGGCGGCAATGGCGCCGCCGGTGTTGCCTGGCGGGGCCATGCTGCCCGACACATCGCCCGGCACATGATTGGCCGTGCGCATCTGTGCATTGCGTTCAAATCCGCCCGCGGCGAGGATGACGCCTCGCCGCGCGCCGATGTGGATGCGCCCTTCGGGTGTCTTCACTTCCGCGCCGGTGACCCGGTCGCCTTCGCGCACCAGACTTTCCAGTGCGCTTGAACGAAGCAGGGTGGCATTTTCCATTTCCGTCAGCGCCAGCAGGAACCGGCCGATCAGGGCCTGCCCGCCAGCCAGCTCGGCTTCGCGTTCCTCTCCCCGCCGTTCAACCGCCAGAGTGGGGCGCAGGACATCTGCCAACGGGCCGAGCCGGGCGGTTTCGATCCCGGCGGGGATGATGTGGCGGCCGGTCGCGCTGGCATGGGGGGCCTTGCCGTAATAATCGGGCCAGGGCAGGATTTCGAAACCGAAATGCGCGTCCTGTTCGAGATAGTCGACCAGCTTCGCGCCGGTATCGAGGAAGGCATCCTGCAACGCGCGGGGTGTTCTTTCGCCCACCACGGCCCGGTAGTAGGCGCGGGCGCTGTCCATCGTGTCATCGTCGCCCGCGCGGCGCAGCACCGCGTTGCAGGGGAACCACATGCCGCCGCCGGAATAGGCGGACATGCCACCGAACTTGTCCGTGATTTCGATCAGGATGACGTTCAGCCCTTCGCGCGCGGCGGTATAGGCTGCCATCATCCCGCCAGCTCCGGACCCCACAACCAGAACGTCGCAAGTCTGATCCCATTGCGCCATGCGGCACCTCCTCCTTAATCTGCGTCTGTCAGCGCCTGGCTGGCCGATGCCAGCCCCTCGCTTGCTTCGCGGTGTATGGCGGCAATCGCGCCGGAACGAAACCGGGATCGGGCAAAAGAAATGACCTTATTCAAGCCCTGGCTCGATGGGCCAAGGAGCAATCGCAAGGCATTCAGGCGGGGCGGCTCTCCAGCCCGGCGAGGCGATAGCCGACTTGCAGTTCGGTAATCAGATGCACCGGCCGGGAGGGATCGTCCTCCAGTTTCTGGCGCAATTGCGCCATGTAGATGCGGATGTAATGCGCCCTGTCGGCGTAGCCCGGCCCCCAGACATCGTGCAGCAATTGCCGGTGAGTCAGGACCTTGCCGTTGCCGCGTATCAGCGCGGCGAGCAGGCGGAACTCATTGGGGGTGAGATGCACCTTCCCGCCCGTGCGAGTCACTTCATGCGTGGCGAGATTGACGGTAACGGGACCGAATCCCACCAGCGGCGATGCGCCTGCATCGTGCGCGGACAGGGTGCTCGCCCGGCGCAATTGCGCGCGCACCCGGGCCAGCAATTCGGGTACTCCGAACGGTTTGACGAGATAATCGTCCGCCCCGGCATCCAGCGCCTCGACCTTTTCCGTCTCCTCCTCCCGCGCGGAAAGGACCACGATCGGCGCGGAAATCCAGCTTCGCACCTCACGGATCAGCGCCTTGCCGTCGCCATCGGGTAGGCCGAGATCGACGATCATCAGATCCGGCTGGCGGCTGCCCGCATTGAGACGGGCATCGGCCATGGTCGCGGTTTCGAAAACGGCCATTCCCGCGTTTTCCAGCGCCATGCGGACAAAGCGGCGGATATCCGCTTCGTCTTCAACGATCAGGATGCGGGGCTTGGTCATCTGCTGTCTCTGCCTCGATTGCGGGCGGCGTGCCCAGCGGCAATCTGATCTCGAAAGCCGCGCCGTGCGGCTTGCGATTGTATGCGCGGATCGCCCCGCCATGAGCGGCGACGATGCTGCGGCATAGCGCCAGGCCGAGCCCGACCCCGGTTATCGCCGATTCCTTCTGTCCCCGCGCGAAGGGCTGGAACAACCGTTCGCGATCGCCCGGCGGCAGGCCGGGGCCATCGTCTTCCACCACCAGATAGAGCGATTGGCCCGATGCGGCGGCGCGCAAGGTGATGGTGCTGTCGGCGGGCGTATATTTGGCTGCGTTGTCGAGCAGGTTGATCAGCACGCGTTCGATCAGCACGCCGTCCATTTCCACCAGCGGCAGATCGGGCGGCAGGCTGGTGTGGATGGTGCGCGGAGCCATGAGCGGCCCCGCGCTGGCCAGCGCGCTGCCGATCACTTCGTCGAGCGTATGCCATTCCTTGTTCAATTGCACACCCTGGCTTTGCATCCGCGCAAGATCGAGCAGATTGCTGACCAGCCGCTTCAGTTCGTCCGCCTGCATGCGGATCGCGCGCGCCAGATCGGTGCGGTCCGTTTCGGGCAGGCCGGTGGAATGCTCCAGCGTTTCGGCCAGCCCGCGAATGGCGGTGAGCGGGGTCTTGAGATCGTGCGATACGGCGGACAGCAGCGCATTACGCAGCTTTTCCCCTTCCATCCGCACCAGCGTTTCCTGCGCCACTTCGACGAAGTGAATCCGTTCGAGCGCGAGCGCGATGGACGAGCAGCAGGCGTCGAGCAGCCGCCGGTCATCCGGATCGAAGGTCAGCATGCCTTCATGTTCCGGCAGAAGAGCGAGCACACCGCGCGTCGCCATCGATGCCTTGAGCGGCAGATAGAGCGCGCCCGCGCCATTCAGCGTCTGCGTGCCGAGCCCTGCCTCCTGCGCATGTTCGAAAGCCCATTGCGCGGCGGAAAGATCGATTGCCCGATTTTCCTCCCCCGCCACCAGCTTGTCGTTCCGGCTGGGCACCAGCAGCACGGCATGCGCGCCGAACAGGGGATCGAGCGCTTCGCGGCAGACGGCGACGATCTGTTCGACCTTGATCGCGCTGGACAGGGTACGGGCGACGCGGGCGAGCGTGGCCGCCCGCCGTTCGCCCGCACGTGCGGCCTGCGCTTCCGAGCGCATGCGCGCGGCAAGCTGGCTGATCACCAGGGCCACAATCAGCATCAACGCGAACGTGAAGAGATACTGCGTGTCGTTGACGGAGAACGAATAGGAAGGCGCGACGAAGAAGAAATCGAGACAGGCGACGCACAGCAATGCCGCCCACGCGCCCGCCAGACGCCCGAAACGCAGGGCGATGAACACCACCGTCACCAGGAAGAGCATGACGACATTGGACAGGTCGAACACGCGCAGCAGCCAGGATGCCGCCGCTGCCGCCGCGCCGCAGGCCAGCGTCGCCACGATCAGCGCACGGATATGGCCCTGCGGTTCGCCGGGCAGGCGCAGGCGGCGGACGGGTGGGCGCTCATCCTCCACGCTGAGCAGGATCAGGCCCATTTCCGATTCCGCCCGCGCGATCCGTTCGGGAAGGCTGGGGCGCAGGGGAATGAACCGCCTTTGCGCCGACTGGCCGAGGATCAGCTTGGTTGCATTGCGCTTGCGCGCATAGTCCAGCAGCGTTGCGGCAATATCCTGACCCGGCACATTGGCGAATTCCGCACCTGCCCCCTGGGCGGCGGCGGCGATGCGGCGCAGGTTTTCCCGCGCCGTGGCATCGTCCCCGCGATAGGGCCGGTCGATATGGACGACGATCCATTTCGCCTGCAGCCGCTGCGCCAGCCGCGCCCCTTCGCGGACCAGCCGTTCCTGCGATGGATCGGCGCCGACGCAGACCATCAGCAGTTCCTGCACCGGCCAGACAGTCTGGATCGCGTGCGATACGCGATATGTGCGGACATCGGAATTGACCCGGTCCGCCACGCGCCGCAGCGCCAGTTCGCGCAGCGCGATCAGATTGCCCCGGCGGAAGAAGTTCTGCCGCGCCCGCGCGGCGGAGGCGGGGAGATAGACCTTGCCCGCTTCCATCCGGGCCAGCAGATCGTCGCTCGGCAAGTCGACCAGCACGACATCGGCGGCGGCATCGAAAATCCGGTCGGGTACGGTTTCGCGGACCCGGATGCCGGCAATCCCGCCAACGATGTCGTTCAGGCTGTCGAGATGCTGGACGTTCAGTGCGGTGTAAACGTCGATCCCGGCGTCGAGCAGTTCCTCCACATCCTGCCAGCGCTTGGCGTGGCGGCTGCCGGTGGCGTTGGTATGCGCCAGTTCGTCCACCACTAGCAGCGAATAGCCCGCTGCCAAGGCGCCATCGAGATCGAATTCGCCAGTGCCGGGGCCATTGCCGCCCACGGGCCTGCGCGGCAGGATCGGCAACCCTTCGGTCAGGGCTTCGGTTTCCCGGCGGCCATGGGTTTCGACCACCCCGATGGCCACCGCCACCCCTTCCGCCTGCCGTTGATGCGCGGCCTGCAGCATGGCGTACGTCTTGCCGACCCCGGCGCAGGCACCGAAGAAGATCTTCAACTGCCCACGGCCGGAATGCCGGGTTTCCTCTTTCACCGCCTGGAGCAGGGCATCGGGATCGGGGCGTTTGTCGGTCATTGCCTGCTGTCGGAGCCTGTCCCTGTGTCCGCTATCGGTAGATGCATCGGCCGGTGCGCCATCCTATCAGAAAAACGGCGTCAGCAGGATATCGATCAGCTTGATGCCGATGAAGGGGGCGATGATCCCGCCCAGCCCGTAGATCGTCAGATTGCGGCTGAGCAGCCGTGCGGCCGGTTCCGCCCGGTACTTCACCCCGCGCAGGGCAAGCGGGATCAGCACCACGATCACCAGTGCGTTGAAGATCACGGCGGAGAGGATGGCCGATCCGGGGCTGTGCAGATGCATGACGTTGAGTGCGGCGAGCGGCGGATAGGTGACGACGAAAGCGGCCGGGATGATCGCGAAATACTTCGCCAGATCGTTGGCGATGCTGAACGTGGTCAGCGCGCCGCGCGTCATGATCATCTGCTTGCCGACTTCCACCACCCGCAACAGCTTGGTCGGGTTGCTGTCGAGATCGACCATGTTGCCCGCTTCCTTGGCCGCTTGCGTGCCGCTGTTCATGGCCACGGCAACATCCGCCTGTGCCAGTGCGGGGGCATCGTTGGTGCCGTCGCCCGTCATCGCCACGAGCAATCCTTCGGCCTGATATTCGCGGATCAGGCGCAGCTTGTCCTCCGGTGTGGCTTCGGCCAGATAATCGTCCACCCCGGCTTCGGCGGCGATGGCGGCGGCGGTCAGCCGGTTGTCGCCCGTAATCATCACCGTCCTGATGCCCATGGCGCGCAGTTCGGCGAAGCGTTCCTTGATTCCGCCCTTCACGATATCCTTCAGTTCGACGACGCCCAGCACTCTGCTGTCCTCAGACACCACCAGCGGCGTGCTGCCGCGGCGGGAGACTGCCTCCACGATGGCCGCGATCTCGCCGGGAAACACGCCGCCCAGTGCTTCCACATGGGCGCGGATCGCGCTGGCGGCGCCCTTGCGGATCTGGCGGTCATCGATGTCAATCCCGCTCATCCGGGTGTTGGCGCTGAAGGCGATGGCCTGCGCCCCATGCAGTTCGCGCCCGCGCAAGTTGAAGCGCGTCTTGGCCAGGATCACGATGGAGCGGCCTTCGGGCGTTTCATCGGCCAGCGAGGCGAGCTGCGCCGCATCGGCCAGCACTTCCTCGGTGATATGCGGCGCGGGGTGGAACTGCGCCGCTTCGCGGTTGCCGAGCGTGATGGTGCCCGTCTTGTCGAGCAGCAGCACGTCGACATCGCCTGCCGCCTCGATCGCGCGGCCCGAGGTGCTAAGGACATTGGCGTTCATCATCCGGCTCATCCCCGCGATTCCCACGGCGGAAAGCAGCGCCCCGATAGTGGTGGGAATGAGACAGACGAGCAGGGCGATCAGCACGGTGATCGTCACCACTTTGCCGCCGCCCGCCACAAGCGTGCTGAAATAGGAAAAGGGCAGCAGCGTTACGCAGACGAGCAGGAAGATCATCGTCAGCGCCACCAGCAGGATCGTCAGCGCGATTTCGTTGGGGGTCTTGCCGCGCTTCGCCCCCTCCACCATGGCGATCATCCGGTCGAGGAACGCTTCGCCGGGCCGGGCCGTCACTTTCATCACGATCCAGTCCGACAGCACGCGCGTGCCCCCCGTGACCGAACCGAAATCGCCGCCCGCTTCGCGGATCACGGGGGCGGATTCGCCGGTGATCGCGGATTCGTCGACCGATGCCGCGCCTTGCAGCACTTCGCCATCGGCGGGCACGATTTCGCCTGCTTCGACCAGCACATATGTGCCGAGATTCAGTTCGTCGCTTGCCATCGGCCAGCTTTCGCTGTCGCGGTGCGGCGCCTTGAGCACGCGAGCGATCACCCGCTGGCGTGTGGCGCGCAAGGCATCGGCCTGCGCCTTGCCGCGCCCTTCGGCCAGGGCTTCCGCGGCATTGGCGAACAGCACGGTGAACCACAGCCACACCGAAATCGCGAAAATGAAGGCCGCGGGCGCTTCCCCCGTGCCGAACAGCGCCTGCAGCCACAGCGCGGTGGTGGCGATGCTGCCGAGATAGACGACGAACATCACCGGGTTTCTGACCTGGGTGCGGGGCGAAAGCTTCCGCAGCGCCGCGCCGATGACGGAGTGCCACGAAACCGGCTTTATGCCGTGGTTCGGGCTTTCTTCTTCAGGGGAAGTGAGAGCGAGCGAGGACATCGTGCCACCTCAGTCTTGCGATGCGGGGCGATGCGCGGGGCTTGCGGCATCGAGCGCGAGGTTGAGTTCGAGGACATTGACGCGCGGATCGCCCAGCACATCCAGTTGCGGCGGCTGGCTGTGCCGGGCGATAAGGCTGTTCACCGTTGCCAGCGGCAGATTGCGGGCACGGGCAACGCGCGGCGCCTGCAAGCGGGCATTGGCGAGCGAGATGTGCGGATCGAGGCCGGAGCCGGACGCGGTCACCGCATCGACCGGGATCGGCGCATTGGGGGCAAGCCCGTTTTCCTGCCGATAGGCGATGCTGCGCTGCGCCACGGCATCGAGCAGTTTCCTGCTGGTCGCGCCCTGGTTGCTCGCCCCGCTGGCAGCGGCGTTGTAGGGGGCATCCACGGTGGCATCGGCATGGGCCGGATCGGGCGCCACAGTCGTGCTCGGGCGGCCGTGGAAATAGTCCGGACGCTGGAAATATTGCCCGATCTGACGTGAACCGACGATTGTGCCGTTCCGCACGATCAGGCTGCCTTGCGCTTGCGAAGGGAACAGCAGGTTGGCCACCCCTGTCGTTGCCAGCGGATAAGCCAGACCCGCCACGGCCATGAAGACAATGGCCGATGCGATTGCCGGCCGCATCAGCCCGCGAAACGGGCCGGTGCGGGCCGGTGTGGCGGGATCGCTTGTGGGGGTGGCCGTTGTCATGATGAAATCCTCAGAAAGTCTTGCCGGAAAGCATCAGCAGATGTTCGGCTATCGGGCCGAGAGCGAGCGAGGGCAGGAAGGTCAACCCGCCGACCACCAGCACCACGAACACCAGCAACGCGGTGAACAGCGGGGTGGAGGTGGGAAGCGTGCCCGGCCCTTCGGGCACGGTGTTCTTCGCGGCCATGACCCCGGCGACAGCCAGCATCGGCAACAGGGTGAGATAGCGCCCGGCGAGCATGGCAAGGGCGATGGTGATGTTGAAGAACGGCGTGTTGGCGTTGAAGCCGGCAAAGGCCGAACCGTTGTTCGCCGTGCCCGAGGTATAGGCATAGAGCACTTCGCTGAAGCCGTGCGGCCCCATGTTGGACAGGCTCTTCACGGTTGCGGGAACCACGCACGCCAGCGCCGTGAAACCCAGGATGCACAGCGCATGGACGAGCACGGCGAGCATGACGAACTTCATCTCGCGCGCTTCGATCTTCTTGCCGAGGAATTCGGGCGTGCGGCCGATCATCATGCCGACCAGGAACACGGTCAGAATGGCATAGGTGACAAGGTTTATCAGCCCCGCGCCATCGCCGCCGAACACGTTGTTGAGCATCATTTCGACAATCGGCACCAGCCCGCCGAGCGGGGTGAGCGAGGAATGCATGGCATTGACCGATCCGGTCGTGGCGGCGGTGGTGGCGGTCACGAACAGGCTGGTCTGGGCGATGCCGAAACGCAGTTCCTTGCCTTCCATGTTGCCGCCGCCTTGCAGCGCGCTGTGCACCTGATCGATCCCCAGCGGCGAAAGCAGCGGATTGCCGCCATGCTCCATGGTGTGGACCAGCGCGAGGAAGGCGATAAACATGGCGAGGAATGCGGCCAAAAAGGCCCAGCCTTGCCGCTGGCGCAGGATCATCGCGCCGAACGTGTACGTCAGCGATGCGGGGATCAGCAGCATGGCGACGATGTGCAGCGTATTGGTTAGCGGCGTGGGATTTTCGAACGGGTGCGCCGCGTTCATGGCGAAGAAGCCGCCGCCGTTGGTACCGATGTGCTTGATCGCTTCGAGGCTGGCGACCGGCCCCATGATGAGCTGTTGCTTCGCCCCTTCCAGCGTTGCCGTCACGGCATCGGCGTTAAGCGTCTGCGGAATACCCTGCCAGATATAGACCAGCGCCAGAACGAAGCAGAGCGGCAGCAGCAGGCGATAAACCACGCGGGTGAAATCGACCCAGTAATTGCCGATGTCGGTGCTGCTCTTCCGGCCGAGGCCGCGCATGAAACCCCCGGCGGCGGCGATGCCGGTTGCCGCGCTGGTCATCATCAGGAAGGTGATGACGGCCATTTGCGACAGGTTCGACAGGCTCGCTTCGCCCGAATAGGCTTGCCAGTTGGTGTTGGTGGTGAAGGATGCGGCGGTGTTGAACGCCAAATCGGGCGCCATCGCCGCGCGGGCCAGCGGATCGCCGGGCAAGACGCCTTGCAGGCGCAGCAGGAGGTAGCCGAGCAGCATCATCGCTGCGTTGCTGAGCAGCAGCGCCATGGCATAGCGGGTCCACGCCATGCGTTCTTCCGGGTCCACGCCCAGAATGCGATACGTGCCCCGTTCCAGCAGGTTATGCCGGGGGCTGCTGAAAAGCCGCGTCATCCACTTGCCCAGCACCGGGATCAGCCCGATCACGATGGCCAGCACGATGCCGAACTGGAGAAGATCCTGTGTCATGCCAGCCCTCAGATCCTGCTCAGGGCCGCGACGAACCCGGCGGCGAGCGCGAAGAAGAGAAGCGTCACCGCCACGAATAGAAGATCGCCCATAATGCCATCCCGATTATGATGTTACGCTGCGGCTGTGGTCTTCAGAAGCGCTCAGGCTTGAGGAGCGCATAGAAGAGATAGGCGAACAGCCCGATGGAGCAGATGCCCGCGAGCCAGGCGGTAAGTTCGCTCATCGCCTGCCGTTCCGGGCCAAGGCCGCGGCGCAGCGTGCGGCGGGGCGACAGATGGGGTTACAGTGGAAGTGGGCCATGTGTCCGGCTCCATTCTCGAAAGTGGATGCCGGTCCTTATTAACGCCGCGCGTATAACGATGGCGCTGCATTTGCGGGCGAATGCATAAGGATGGTGTAAAGATCGCTCCGCGTTGCGCGTGCGGCCGGTTGCCCCGGCGTCAGGGAAGGAACAGGGCAGTGACATCCCGCGCGTGCCGCCGCGCTTCATCCTCATCCCAGGGGAGTGCGGCAGTCAGGCGGCGATTGCCGCGCGCGGCGAGCAGCAGGAACTGTTCGGCGGCGATCATGGGATCGACCGGATGCACCGCGCCTTCGGCCTGCCATTTTTCCAGTTGGGCAGCCAGTTCGCGCAGCGCCGGATCGGTCAGGCGGCGCCAGGCATTCTGGATGAGGTCCCCATGCGTGGGGGCCTGCGTGATCATCAGGCACAGCAGCTCGGTATATGCCTGCTGCTGAGTGAAACGGTCGTGCTCCCGCGCAGCCGTTTCGAGCGACGCGCGCATGTCTCCGCCGAATGCCAGCGGGCGGCGCTGCGCCAGAAGATCGTCCACCGCTTGCCCGATGGCGGCGGCGAACAGGCCCTGTTTGCTCTCGAACCGCTTGTAGATGGTCATTTTCGAAATCTGCGCGGCGGCGGCAATGTTTTCCACGCTGGTGTTGCGCAGGCCCGAAAGCGCGAAAGCGCGGATCGCGATCCGCAGCAGTTCCGTCCACCGCTCCTGCGAGAGGCGGCTTCCGGGCTCGGCCAGCGCTGGCGGTGGCGTGCCGGGCTGGGCCACGGATAGAGGGGCGGTGGCGCATGGTTCCGCCCGTGTCGGCCAGCCCCCGGTGCACAATTGCACGATCGCTTCCTGCCGTGCCCGGCGCTCCGCCTTGCCGGCAGGGAAGTCGAGCAGGGCGCGCTGGCCTCTCATGGCGAGGACCCCCAGCCAGCTCGACAGGCGCTCGGACGGCATATCGGCGAGATGACGCGGGCATTCCGGATGAGCCAAGAGCCTTTCGCCAATGTGCGAGGCGTGCAGGCGGATGTCATGCAGGTTCGCGGCCAGCGTGGGAAAGGCCGTGGTTGCCGCGATATTGGCGCGATAGAGTTCGAGATTTTCCGGATGCAGCGCGCTTTTCTCGATCCAGCGGACATAGGCGCGCACGGCATCGGCAAAGTCGAGCGGGGCAATATCGGGCTCACCCGCCTCCCCCGCATCGACCATGGTCAGGCGCAGGACTTCGAGGAACAATTGCTCCTTGGATTCGAAATGGGTGTAGAGCGTTTGCTTGCTGGCTTCGGCCCGGCGCGCGATCTGCTCGACATTCGCATCGAAAATGCCGGTCGCCAGAATCTGTGCCTGCGCCGCGCGCAGCAGGCGGCTGCGCACATCGGGCGTGTCGTCATGGCGATGCTGGGCTGATGATCCGGCCATCTGCCGCTTCTGGCGCAAGCGCGGCTCGCTTGCAACCGAATGAACTATACCGTATAGTACTCACACGTCTGGGAGATACGAGAATGAGGCAAGGTCTTGTTTTGGGTGGTGCGCTCTGCACTGCGTTGCTGGCATCCACTGCGGCCTGGGCCGCCGATCCCGCTCCGGCGGGTACTGTCCTGCCGATGCCGCCACAGCCGTTCACCGGCAAGATCGGCACCACATATGCCGATTCGAAGCCATCCTATCCCAAGCCGGTGCAGGCCCCCGCCAATGCGCCCAATATCCTCCTCATCATGACGGACGATGTGGGCTTCGCCGCGGAAAGCACGTTCGGCGGGCCGGTTCCCACGCCCGCGCTCGACCGGCTCGCGGCGAACGGCCTGCGCTATACCCGTTTCCACACCACGGCGATGTGTTCGCCCACGCGCGCGGCGCTGCTGACGGGACGCAATCATCATGCGGTGGGCACCGGGATCGTGCTCGATACGGCCAGCGGCTATCCCGGTTACGATGGCGAAATCCCGCCTTCTGCGGCCACTGTCGCCGAAGTGCTGAAGGATAGCGGATACAACACCGCCTTCTTCGGCAAGCATCACAACGCTCCGCAAGGGCAGGACGATCCGAACACTGGCCCATTCAATCTCTGGCCGACCGGTCTCGGTTTTGAATATTTCTACGGTTTCCTGGGCGGGGACGGCAATCAGTGGAATCCGCGGCTTTACCGCGGCACCACTCCGGTCGATGCGCCGAAAATGGACACGACGCTGGATCATTATCTGGCGCAGGATCTGATCCGCTGGGTCCACGGCCAGAAAGCTGCCGCGCCCGACAAGCCGTTCCTCGCCTATTTCGCGCCCGGCACGGCCCACGCACCGCATCAGGCGCCAGCCGAATGGATCGCCCGGTTCAAGGGCAAGTTCGATCAGGGCTGGGACAAGCTGCGCGAGGAAAGCCTCGCCCGGCAGAAGGCGGCCGGGATCGTGCCGAAGAATACGGTGCTGACCCCGCGCCCCGAAGCCATCCCCGCATGGTCCAGCCTGAATGACGATCAGCGCCGCGCCTATGCGCATATGATGGAAGTCTTCGCCGGCATGCTGGCCTATCAGGACAACCAGATCGGCACCGTGCTGGACGAATTGCAGCGCATGGGCCAGCTCGACAACACGATGGTCATCTTCATCGAAGGCGATAACGGCGCCAGCCCCGAAGGTGCGCTGACCGGCACGATGAACGAACTGGGCCACATGGCCAACGGGATGCAGGAAGACACGGGCTGGCTGGTCAACCAGATGCCCAAGATGGGCACGGAAGACAGCTACCAACTCTACCCCGTGGGCTGGGCATGGGCGACCAATTCCCCGTTCCAGTGGACCAAGCAGGTCGGTTCGCACCTTGGCGGCACGCGCAATGGGATGGTCATCTCCTGGCCCGCGCGGATCAAGGACAAGGGCGGTATCCGCACGCAGTTCGGCCATGTGAACGATATCATGCCAACCATTCTCGAAGCGGCGGGCGTGCCCGCGCCCGACGTGGTCAACGGCGTGAAGCAGCAGAAGGTCGATGGCGTCAGCCTGGTTTACAGCTTCGATTCCGCCAAGACCCCGGAACGCCACGTGCGGCAGTATTTTGAAATGCTCGGCAACCGGGCGATCTACGATCACGGATGGATGGCCAGCACCACGCCGGGGCGCCTCCCGTGGGAGGACAAGGCGGCGAACGGCGGATTGCCCACCGGTTACAAGTGGGAACTGTATAACCTCAACGTGGATTTCAGCCAGGCGCACGATCTCGCCCAGAAGGAGCCGCAACGCCTCGCCGCGATGGAGGCGGCTTGGGACGAAGAAGCGAAGGCGAACAACGTCTATCCGCTGGACGACCGGCAGGGCGCGGCGCGGGCGATGGGCAAGCAGATGACGATGCTGTCCAGATATGTCTATTGGGGCTCTGACATCAGCGTGGCTCAGAGCAAGGCGCCGCCGCTCAACTACATGCCGTTCGTGCTGAATGCGGATATCGTCATCCCCGAAGGCGGCGCGCGCGGCGTGCTGGTCGCCGTCGGCAGCCAGTTCGGCGGCTGGAGCTTCGGCTTCGACCAAGGCAAGCCGTTCGTCCAGCACAATGCCTCGCAAAAGCCGGAAGATCGGTTCCGCATAGAAGCGGGTCAGCCGATTGCGGCCGGTTCGCATAGGCTGACGTATCGTTATGTGCCCACCGGGGCTTTCGGCAAGGGTGGGAACATGACGATCCTGCTCGACGGCCAGGAGATTGCCAGCGGCAAGATCGGACGGACCGCCCTCGTCGCAGCCGGTTTGGGCGAAACGTTCGATACCGGCCGCGACACGGGCGCCCCCGTCGTGAAAATGCCGGAAGGCACCGAATTCAACGGCAAAATCGACAAGATCGAAGTGACACGCAATTGAACGTTGCGATTTTTCGAAGGGACAGACCAAAAGACAAAAGGGCGGCCTGCGGGCCGCCCTTTTTCGTCATACGGCGCTGAACAGTCCCGCTGCGATCGTGCGGCAGCGCCGCAGATGCGATTCTAGCCTGGGCGTATCGCCTTCCAGCACTTCCTGGATGGCAAGCCCGGTCAGCAGGCAATGCAGGAAGATCAGCCCTTCCAGCAGGTCTTCCGGCGCGACATCCCGATCCCCGAAAATCCGGGCCATCATTTCCAAATGATCCGGGTTGGGCCAGTCGAACGGCGCGAGCGGAATGTCTTCCTGATCCGGATCGCGTTCGGCCATGATGATTTCGATCGTCGCGAGATAGATTTCGTCGCGATAATGGTCCCACATCCGGCTCACGAACAGATCGATCCGTTCGTCGAACGGGAGCGCGGTATCCATATCGGCAAAGCGGGCGATGAACGTCTCGTGCGAACGGACGACAATCGCTTCGAGAATCTGCTCCTTGGAACCGAAATGGTGCTGGGCCGCGCCCCAGGTCATCCCCGCCCCCTGCGCGATGCGTTTGGCGCTGGCGGCGGCCAGACCGCCATGGCGGATCAGCGAAATGGTCGACTGGATCAGTCTTTCGCGCGTGCGTTGTGATTTTTGGGCCTGCCGCCCAAGCGCAGGTGCGACCGTTTCCATTGTGCGATTACCCTTTCGCCGGGCTGTGTGCCGGCATTTTGCGGGGGCGCTGTTAACGTATTGAGATCATTCCTCAAGCTTAACGATGCGAATGACCCGATTTGGGCAGTATCTGACGGCATCGAGCAGGCCGGCGTGCAGGTCCGGCCCTGGCGCGGGATCGAGCAGCCGGACCTTGGCATAGCCGAGCCGGTTTTCCGCCACTGCGAAAATCTCAGGCGCTTCGCCCGCGCAGACGCCATGCCCCTGGCACAGATCGAAATCGAGTTCGATTCGGAACCTGCCTTCGACGGTCCGGCTCACCGGTGCTCTCTCCTGCGGAAGCGCAGGCGGCACGGATCGCTGGGCCGCAGGATCAGCGATGGCATGATGTCGCGGTAATATTCGGGCGGTTCGCTCAGTTCGAAAGTGAACTTGCGCAGCAGATAGGCGAAGATCGTGCGGATTTGCAGCAGGGCGAAGGCATTGCCGACGCATTTGTGCCGCCCGCCGCCGAACGGCAGATAGGCGAAGGGGCCATCGGGAAAGCGGCGCCGGGGATTGAAGGCCAGCGGATCGTCGAAAATCTCCGGCTGGCGGTGCGCGACATAGGGGCTGACCATGACGTTGCCGCCCGCCGGGATCAGATAGTCCTTGTACCGGAAGTCCTGCATCGCCCGGCGGGTAAGCGTGACGAGCGGGGCGTGGAGGCGCAGCACTTCCTCCAGAAAGGCTTCGAGCAACGGCATTTCGCGCAGCGACTGGAAACTCACATCCTCGCTATCGCCCAGCACACTGTCCAATTCGGCCACGACTTCGGCCATCAGGGCCGGATGGCGGGCCAGTTCCACCAGCATCCAGCTCGACGTGTTGCCCGATGTGTGATGCCCGGCGAACATGAACCAGACGACCATTCCGGCGATCTCGTGATCGCTGAGCGGCGTGCCGTCGGCATAAGCGGCATCCAGATAATGCTGGAACATGTCGTGGAATTCTTCCCCGCGCGCCAGTGCCGCGCGCCGCTGGGCCACACGTTCCCCGATCAGCTCGCCCAGCCTTGCGCGGGCAATATCGCGCCGTTCGGCCATCAGGCCATGCTGATCGGGATCGGCCAGCCCTTCCGGGTCCACCGCCATTTCCAGATCGTGATACAGCCCGCGGAATTCGTCGCTCATGTTCGCGCGGAAATCGGCGCCCATCAGGCAATGGGTGGAGGTCTTGAGCGTCAGTTCGGTGAACTTCTCGTAGAAATCCTCCTCCCCCTCGTCAGGCCAATCGGCGATCCAGTCGCGCACTTCCTGCGCCACGATGGGCGCGTAGAGCACCATGCGTTCATGCCGCAGGCCAGCCGCCTGAATCTTGAGCTGTTGCCGCTCGATCAGGGGCGGGGCGCCGTACTGGATGCCCTGCCCAAAGACGGGGACCATGAATTGATAGGCTTGCGCCGCGCTCAGTTGTGAATCCGGCGCACGATAGACCGCTTCGTGCGCTTCTTCCCCCACCAGCAGCGTGGTGCGCAGGCCCGCGAGATCGAAGGAGGATACCTCTCCGCATTCGGCATGGCAGCGCATTAGGAAAGGGGCGGGATTAAGGCAGAATTCTTCGTAATGGCCGGTGCCGGGCTTTGCCCCGCTGACCATGGGCGGGGCCAGCGTGGGCGAATCCTGTACATTTGCCTGGGTCATCCAGTCCTCCATTGGGCGGGGGTGACCGCGATCATGGCAAAAAAGATTGCAAACGCAATGTTTTTATTGATGGGAGATGACAGCCTTCCACGGCCATATCTTGCAGCCGTGCGTCAAAATCCCCGGTAACGGGGAAAACCTGCATGAATCCAGAAATCTGCCCTTCGCAAGAAAGCGTCAGGCAATCCACGGCCCGGTGATGGCGAGCGTCATTGCCGGGCTGTAGGCATTGACGAACAGCGTCCGCCCGTCCGGGGAAAAGCAGGCCCCGGCCAGCTCGGTCTGCCGGCGCAGACGGGCGAAGGGGTAGGCCGCGCCTTCACGCGTGATGCCACGCAGGTGATTGTCCACCACATCCGTGTACTGATCCTCGCAGACGATCAGATGGCCATTGGGCGCCACGGTCAGATTGTCACCGAAATTGAATTCATCCGGCCCGCGCGATTCGAAGAACAGTTGCAGCCGTTCGCCGCTTTCGCTCAGCGTCAGCCGGAACACCTGTCCGTAACGCGCCGCGCCGCCGGAGGTGCAGCAGAAATACAGCTCCCCCTTGCCGATATGGATACCTTCACCGCGTGCGAAGGGCAATGCGCCCTGAGCCATGCCGCGCTGGCGCAGATCGTCCTCCGGACTGTCGGTCCGGTCGAGGTCGATCCAGCGCACCCCGTGCCAGCTTCCCGGCACCATGGAAGCTTCCCGCCAGTTGCGGCTGTCGGCCGCTGCGCCGGTCGGCAGCGCGAGCGCCTGCAAACGTCCGCCTTTGGCGAGATGCCCCGGTGCAGTGGGAATGAAGCGGTAAAGCAGCCCGTCGTCCCGATCTTCGGTCAGATAGACCGCGCCCGTTTCGGGGTCGACCGCTGCGGCTTCATGATTGAATCGCCCCATTGCCTTCAGCGGCGCGGCTTCGACCAGCCCCGTGGCATCGGCGGGCACTTCGAACACCCAGCCATGATCCTGCCCGACCTTGCTCCCCGCGCGGGTGACGTTCTCCTCACACGTCAGCCAGCTTCCCCATGGCGTGATGCCGCCCGCGCAATTGCGGATCGTGCCGGCGAGCGAACGGAACTGGCGTTCCACTTTCAAAGTCGCGGCATCCAGCACCAGCGTGGTCGTGCCGCCGGGCAGGACATCGCCCCCCAGCAGCCGGTCATAGCCCGATTGCAGCTTGCCGCCCGCGTCATGGCCGATATCCAGCTCGTGATTGCGGATCAGCGCGATCCTGCCGCCGGGCAGGGCGAAGCAGCCCATGCCATCGGCCCGGTCGGGCACCGCGCCGCCATCGTCCATCGCATCGCCCAGCCGCGAAATCACACGATAGGTAAAGCCCTGCGGCAGATCGAGCAGCGCTTGCGGGTCCTTCTGCAACGGGCCGTAAGGCAAGGTACCGCCCGTTGGCCCCTGCGCCAGCGCCCGGCCTGCCTGTCCGGTGGCCAGCAGCGCGGCGAAAGCGGCGCCAGTCCCTTTCAGCATGGCGCGCCGGGTGGCGGGCAGGGCGATGCGGGAATGCAGGTCGGGCATAGTCATATCGCTGGTCATAACGGTCTCACCGGCCCTGTGATCCACAAATGACGCGCGTGTGACAAGTCCGTTCAGCGGAGCGAAAGCATTGCCGGGGCGTTTATGCCAATGTACCTGGCCGCAAATGCGATGGCGACCGGAGCGATCACGCACAAGCCTGCTACGCCGAGAAACGTTTTGAAGCTCATCATCCAGATACCGTGCTACAACGAAGAAGAGGGCCTGCCCGAAACGCTGGCCCATCTGCCGCGCAGTCTGCCGGGGATCGATACGGTCGAATGGCTGATCGTCAACGATGGCAGCACCGACCACACGGTGGAAGTCGCCCGCGCCTGCGGGGTCGATCATATCGTCGATCTGCCGGTGAACATGGGGCTCGCCCACGGGTTCATGGCCGGGCTGGCCCGTGCCGTGGCGGAAGGGGCGGATATCATCGTCAACACCGACGCCGATAACCAGTACGATGCCGGATGCATCCCCGATCTGATCCGCCCGATTCTGGAACGGCGCGCGCAGTTCGTGGTGGGCGACCGGCCGATCCCGACGATCGAACACTTCTCGCCTGCCAAGCGTCTGCTGCAAAAGCTGGGCAGCGGTGTGGTGAAGCGGGTATCGGGCACGCCGATCAACGATGCGCCCAGCGGGTTTCGCGCGTTGACCCGCGAAGCGGCGATGCGGATCAACGTCTTCGACAGCTATACCTACACGCTGGAATCGATCATCCAGGCGGGGCTGTCGAACACCCGCATCGTTTCCGTTCCGATCCGGGTGAACGGGGAAACGCGCCCTTCGCGGCTGGTGAAATCGATCCCCGACTATGTGCGCCGTTCGATGGGTTCGATCCTGCGGACCTATTTCGTTTACAAGCCGTTCAAAGCCTTCTTCTGGCTCTCGCTTGTGCCGTTGCTCCTTGGGCTGCTGCTGATCGGGCGTTGGGGATGGCTGACCTATGCGATGCCCGATGGCCGGGTGCACCTGCCGAGCCTGATCGCCGCCGCCATTCTGTTGCTGATCGTGGCGATCATGTGGATCGGCGGCATGCTGGGCGAACTGCTGGGCATCAATCGGCGATTGCTGGAAAGTATCCAATATTCGCTGCGCAAGGCGGACGCCGGGCGCGGTGCGATGGCGGATACCCCGCCGGAAAAGGTGCGGCTGGTGGAAAAGCGCCGCGCCGATGCCTGAAGCGGCCGCTGCGCAGCCCACGGCCCGCGATGCGCTCGCCGCGCGGGCGCTGGCGGAGATTCCGAAGATCCTGACATTGCAGGATCGCACCCCTGTCAGCCCTACTTACGGTTGTTTCGACCGGGCCTATTGGCATTACCGGATGATGGATTTCCCATGCGGGATGAGCCAGGAATTCGTCCTTCCGCTGGCGCTCGCCTGGTCGCTCGACATGCCCGGCAATCGCTGGCTGCACGATCCCATGGTGCGTGAATGGGCGGTTGCGGGCATCCGTTATGCCGCACGTTCGGCCCATCGCGACGGTTCGTGCGACGATTATTATCCGTTCGAGCGGGCGGCGGGGGCGGCGGCCTTTTCGCTTTATGCGTCCTTGCGCGCGGCGGAGATTCTCGGTTGCGCGGACGATCCGGAAATCGCCGCGTTCCTGCGCTTGCGCGGGCGCTGGCTGGCGCAGCACAAGGAAAGCGGGCGCTTGTCCAATCATGAGGCGCTGATCGTCAACTGCCTCGTCCGCCTGCGTGCGCTGACCGGGTCCGAAGAGTGGGACGCCCCGCTGGCGGAGCGTTCGGCCCGCCTCAAAAGCTGGCAGGATGCCGAAGGGTGGTTCGACGAATATGGCGGGGCCGATCCGGGCTATCTCTCGCTCACTATCGGCCTGCTGGCGGAAACCGACCGGTTGCGGCCGGATCTGGGCCTGCGTGAACCTTGCGCCCGCGCCATCGCCTTCATCGATCACTTCGTGCATCCTGACGGCAGCGCGGGCGGCGAATACGCCAGCCGGGGAACGCGCAATTTCTTCCCGCACGGCTTCGAAATCGCCGGGGCCTGGAACGAAACGGCGCTGCGTATCGACGACCGCGCCTTGCGCACGCTGCAAGACGACCGCCAGCCCTGCTATGCCGACGATCACATTGTCGGCCATCATGTATGGAGCTGGATGACCGCCTGGGCCGAATGGCAGGATACGCGTGCGGCGGCGCTGCCCCTGCCCGATGGGCGGCAGCATTTCCCCGCCGCTCGGCTGATCGCCGATCATGCGCCGGGCAGCCGCCTCTACATCGGCACAGCGCGCGGCGGGGCGTTCAAGCTGTTCGACGATCATGTGCTGGTCCATTCCGATACCGGGCCGACGCTGATGACCGCGGCGGGCAAAGCGGCGGTGACGCATCTGGAAGGGAGCCGGCTGGTCGAGCAGGGGCCGGACAGGCTGGTGATCGAAGGGCGCATGGCCTGGGCCAAGTCCGCCCGGCTGACGCCCGCCAAATCGGTGATCCTGCGCGTGCTGATGCTGGGTTTGGGGCGGTTCTTCCCCGATCTCGTCCGCCGGATGTTGCAGGCGGTGCTGGTGACCGGGCGCAAGGATGCGCCGTTCACGTTCCGCCGCGTTCTGGAACGCCGCGATGGCGGCTGGGACGTGCGCGATGAAGTGCGCCCCGACCGGGGCTGGCAGGGCATCGTGCGGGCAGGCATTTCCGGTTTCCAGACCTCCACCGCCACGATCATGGCGCGGGTCTGGGCGCCCGATCAGGCGCAGCCCTGGCTCGATCTCACTGCCGAAGTGGCAGCTTTGCAAGGCAACGAACCGTTGATCGTCGAACGCACATTCGGGGGCAGGCGGTGAAGAAAGGTAAGAAGCTGATCGGGCTTGCCGTCAGCCTGCTGGTGCTGGCGCTGTTGTGGCGTGCGGTCGATCCGGCGGCGATCTGGCAGGCGATGCTCAAGGCGGACCCGGCGTGGCTAGCGATCGGCCTGGGCATGGCGGTGCCGCTGACCATGGTCACCGCGTGGCGGTTCCGGCTGCTTGCGCGCTCGGACGTGGGGTTCGGGGAAGCGGCCCGGCTGATCCTCGCCGCCTCCACGCTCAATCTCGTCCTGCCGTCGAAGATGGGCGATGTCGCGAAGGCGTGGGTCCTGGTGTACCGCCACCGTTTCGCCAGCGAACGCGCATTGTCGCTGGTGGTGTTCGAAAAGATGCTCGACATGGCCTCGCTGCTCGCGTGGGGCGTGCCTGCGCTGCTCTGGGTCGGTGGGCGCGATGCCGCCTATTGGCTGGCGGCTGCGGCCATCGGCGGGCTATTCCTCCTGCTCGCTCTGCTGCTGGCGCCCGTTCCGCTGACGGCCACGCTGCTGCAAATTGCCGCGCGGATCGCTCCGGCCGGGATCGCCCGCCGGATTGCCGCTTTTCAGGGGGAATGGACGCGCACCGTGCAATGGTTCTGGGGCGGGCGGCATGCGGGCGGGATCGTCGGTATGTCGTTCCTCCTGTGGGGCGGGCACTTGTTCCAGTTCTGGCTGTTCGCCCACGCCCTGGGGCCAGCCATTCCGCTGCTCGACAATATGGCGTTTGCGACGCTTTCGATTCTGGCCGGGCTGGTCCCGTTGACGGCGGCAGGCATGGGCACGCGCGATGCGGCGATTGTCGCGCTTTACGGCCCCGCGCTGGGGCCGGCTGCGGCGGCCGTGCTCGGCGTGCTGGCCACTTCGCGCTATGTTCTGCCCGCGCTGGCCGGGCTGCCGTTCCTTAGCGACTATTGGCAGCGGGGCGGAACGCTTCCGGCCATGACGGAAGCGGGGGCCGCCTCGCGATGAACCGCATCGCCGCCGCGTTCGCCGCGCCGCACGGGCGCCATTGGCGCTGGCTCTATGGCGTGTTGGTGGGCTGCTTGGCGCTGCATTTTCTCTGGCGTTACGGCTTCCTGCTGCCCGGTTCGCACTGGCTGATCGATGATGATGCGCGCCAATTCCTCAGTTGGGATGCGCGCCTTGCCGATCCTGCGGCGCTGAAAGGCGATCTGCTGGCGGATTACTGGCAGACGGTCACGCCCCTGCCGTTTCAATGGCTGCTGCGCGGATTTGGGCTGATCGGCATCGGGCCGGTCCTGGCGGTCAAGCTTATCCCGCTGCTCCTGCTCGGGATCACGGCGGTGCTGGCGTGGAAAGTCGCGCTGGCGCTCACCCGCTATCCGATGGCGGCGTTCCTTGCGGCGTCGGCGTTGCTGCTGTTGGAAACGGACGCCGATATTCTCCTTTCGGGCACGCCGCGCGTTTTCTCGCCGCCGCTGCTCTTGCTGTTCCTCTATGGGCTGGTGCGCGGCCGTGCTGTGCCGACAGTGGCGGGGATCGGGTTGCTGGGCGCGGTCTATCCCGCACCTGCCGTCGCCGCGTTCGGCATGCTGGGGCTTGGCAAGCTGCGGAAACCCCCACGGTTCTTCGACTGGTCGTGGCGGACGCTGGCGTTGGTGGGCGGCAGCGCGGCGGTGCTGCTGGCGGCGGCGTTGCCCTTTGCCGCCAGGACCGGGGCGTTCGGCCCGGCGATCAGCTTCAAGGAAGCGCTGGCGATGCCTAGCCTTGCGTTGCCACACGGGCGCAGCGCGATTGTCGATGCCGCGGGCCAGATCGGCTGGATCTGTTCGCGGCGGATGGGATTCGCGCCCGAAGCCTTTCCTTGCGAGGGGGCCGCCGATCCGCTTGGCTGGCTGCTTTACGCGCTGATAATCCTGCCCGCGCTGGGGTTGGCGGCGATGGCGTGGCGGATGAAGCGGCGGCCCGATTTCGCCCGCTGGCATCCGACACCGGTCTATGCCTTGGCCATCGGTTCCGCGCTGGTGTGCTACGCGATTGCGGCAGCGGTGGCTTTCCAATTGCATTTGCCCAGCCGTTATAGCCAGCGCTTGCTGGAAATCACAGCGCCGCTGGCGTTCGGCCATCTCGTGGGCACGGCCTGCGCGCTTGCGGCGGGCCGGGGGCAGGTGCGCCGTGCGGCAGCCGTCATGGCCGCGCTGACGCTGGCCCTGTTCGTGGGGGTGGGCATGGTGAAGGCCGGGCGCGCCGTCCGGCCCGACGATGCCGGGGCGATTGCCTTCGTTGCGCGATTGCCCGCCGGTTCCCGTATCGGCGGGATCAGCGATCAGTTGGAAAGCCTGCCCGCGTTGACGGGCCGCTCGGTGATTGCCTCGCCGGAACATGCGATCCCTTATCATAAAGGCTATTTCACCCGGATCGATGCACGGCTGAAGGCGTCGCTGGCGGCTGCGGCGACGGATCGGCCGGAGGTGCTGGCGGATTACGTCCGGCGCTGGGGGATTACGCATTTCGCCCTCGACCGGGCATTCATCGCGACCGGCAGGCTGGAGAAGGATTATGCCGCCGTTACCCCCGATGCCGCGGCAGCGGCGCAAGCGGCAATGGCGCGCCATCCGTCTCTGGCGCGCCGTTATGCGCTGGCCTGCGCGGTCTATGCCGGGCCTTCGCTGATCCTCGCCGATCCGGCCTGCATTCTGGAAAACTGTCGCAGCATAGAAAAAGGGGCGGCCACGCCGTAGCGGGCCGCCCCTTTCGGGTCTTCAGTCCTGCGGCTCAGGCGCAGCGTTCGATGATCATCGCGATGCCCTGCCCGCCGCCGATGCACATCGTGATCAGGCCGTAGCGGCCACCGATCCGTTCCAGTTCGTACATCGTCTTGACGGTGATGACCGAACCGGTGGCGCCCACTGCGTGGCCCAGCGAGATACCGCTGCCGTTGGGATTGACCTTTTCCGGCGGGAATTTGAGATCCTTGGCGACCGCGCAAGCCTGCACGGCGAAGGCTTCGTTGGATTCGATCACATCGATATCGTCGATGGTCAGGCCCGCACGTTCCAGCGCGATCGGCACGGCGTGGATCGGGCCGAGGCCCATCACTTCCGGCGCGACGCCCGCATGGCCCCAGGAAATGATCCTGGCCATCGGCTTCAGGCCCTTGGCCTTGACCGCTTCTTCCGAAGCCACGATCACGGCGGCGGCGGCATCGTTGATGCCCGAGGCATTGCCCGCGGTCACCGTGCCGTCTTTCTTGAACGCGGCTTTCAGCGCGCCCATCTGTTCGACCGAGGCATCGCCGCGAACGTGTTCGTCGGTGTCGAACACCACGGTGCCCTTGCGGCTCTTGATTTCGAGCGGGAGAATCTGGCTCTTGAAGCGGCCTTCCGCGATGGCGCGGGCGGCGCGCTGGTGGCTTTCGACCGCCAGCGCATCCTGTTCTTCGCGGCCGATGTCATAGCGTTCGGCCACGTTTTCGGCAGTGATGCCCATATGGCCGTTGCCGAACGGGTCCTGCAGCGACGCCAGCATGGCGTCGAGCATCACCATGTCGCCCATCTTGTTGCCCCAGCGCGCGCTCTTGAGCACATGGGGGGCGTTGCTCATGCTTTCGGTGCCGCCAGCCGCCGCGATCTCGGCTTCGCCATCGGCCACGATGCGGGCCGCCAGAATGATCGATTCGAGGCCCGAACCGCACAGACGATTGATGGTGAGAGCGGGAGTGGCGACGGGGACGCCGGCGTTGACCGCCGAAATGCGGGCGAGATAGGCATCGCGCGGTTCGCTCTGGATCACCTGGCCGATCACGACATGGCCGATATCATCGGGCGTGACGCCGGCGCGGGCGATGGCTTCGTCGAGCACCGCCGTGGCGAGCTGGTCCGGCTTGAAGCTCTTCAGCCCGCCGCCGAAATCGCCAATGGCGGTGCGAACGCCGGAGACCAGGTAAATGGGTTTGAGGGGCACGGTATGTCCTCCGTTAGGAAAGTTGCGACCAGGCGATCCGTTGTCCGCCGTTTGCTTGGCGGTGTCCTAGGAGCGCCCGGCCGCAATTTCCAGTCTTTACGACATACCTTTTTGCAGTTGCGAAATCTCGCCCTGCTCAGGCCGCCTGTGCGGCGGTCTTGACCTTTTCCAGCACCATTTCGGCGTGCTCTTTGCGGCAGATCAACAGGTCCGGCATGTACGTGTCGGCCTGGTTGTAAACCAGCGGAGAACCGTCGATTCGTGAGCAATGCAGGCCAAAAGCCTGCGCCACGGCCACTGGCGCGCAGCTATCCCATTCGAACTGGCCGCCGGAATGGAGGTAGATATCCGCTTCGCCGCGAATCACCGCCATCGCCTTCGCACCTGCGGAACCCATCGGCACCAATTCGGCCCCGATCGCTTCCGCCACGGCCACCGCTTCCGCCGCCGGGCGAGTGCGGCTGACGACCATGCGCAGGGGTTCCCCCGCGGCGGGCAGCGGTGCGGGCCGGTCCGACCGCAGCACGAGATCGAGCCCCGGCAGCGCCACCGCGCCGATGGCCGGCGCCCCGTCCACCGTCAGGGCGATATGCACCGCCCAGTCGGCGCGTTCTTCCCCATATTCGCGCGTGCCATCGACCGGATCGATGATCCACACGCGCGATTTGGCGAGACGCTCGTCGGTGTCCTTGCTTTCTTCCGACAGCAGGCCGTCCTCGGCGCGCTGCTCGCGTAGCGCGTTGATGAGGAACTGGTTGGCGGTGACATCGCCCGCCTTGCCCAGCGCCTTGCCCCCGATCAGTCCGCTCGCCCGGACCTGCAGCAGGATTTTGCCTGCTGCATCGGCCAGACGGGCGGCGAGATCGGCGTCGTCCTTCACGATTTCGCTGGTGCTGCCACTCATGACAGCACCTGTTCGACGATCAGTTCGGCGGCCTGTTCGGCGGTCATCGTGGTCGTATCGACGATGATTTCCGGGTTTTCAGGCGGCTCGTACGGGCTGTCGATACCGGTGAAGTTCTTCAGTTCACCCGAACGCGCCTTCTTGTAGAGGCCCTTCACATCGCGACTTTCAGCCACTTCGAGCGGGGTGTTGACGTAGATCTCCACGAATTCGCCATCCGCCATCATGCTGCGCGCCAACTGGCGTTCGGCACGGAAGGGCGAGATGAACGAAGTCAGCACGATCAGGCCGGCATCGGTCATCAACCGGGCCACTTCGCCGATACGGCGGATGTTTTCCACCCGGTCGGCATCGGTGAAGCCCAGATCCTTGTTGAGCCCGTGGCGGATATTGTCGCCATCGAGGATGAAAGTGTGCTTGCCCAGGGCATGCAGCTTCTGTTCGACAAGGTTGGCGATGGTCGACTTGCCCGAACCCGACAGGCCGGTGAACCACAGCGCGCGCGGACGCTGGTGCTTGATCGCGGCATGCGATTCGCGGCTGACGTCGATCGACTGCCAGTGCACGTTCTGCGCCCGGCGTAGCGCGAAGTGGATCGTGCCCGCGGCCACCGTGGCATTGGTCATCCGGTCGATCAGGATGAACCCGCCCATGTCCTTGTTTTCGGCATAGGGCGCGAAGACCACGCGCTTGTCGGTGCTGAATTCGCACACGCCGATGTCGTTGAGCCCCAGCGTCTTGGCCGCCAGATGCTCCATCGTGTTCACGTCGATGCGGTACTTCGGATGCTGCACCGCGGCCGACACGGTCTGCGTGCCGATCTTCATGATGTAGTTGCGGCCGGGGAGCATTTCCTCGTCCGCCATCCACACGATGGTCGCTTCGAACTGGTCGGCGGCCTCCGCCGGATCGTCCGCCGCGCAGATCACGTCGCCGCGCGAACAGTCGATTTCATCGGCGAACGTCACGGTGATGGACTGGCCCGCCGACGCTTCGTCGAGATCGCCGTCGAAGGTGACGATGCGCGAAATCGTGCTCGTCTTGCCCGAGGGGATGACGCGGATCGCGTCGCCCGGCTTGACCGTGCCCGCTGCGATCTGCCCGGCAAAACCACGGAAATCGAGATTCGGACGGTTGACCCACTGCACCGGCAGGCGGAACGATCCGGCAGCCCCTTCGTCGAGACCGAGATCGACCGTTTCGAGATGTTCGAGCAGGACCGGACCATCGAACCACGCGGTGTTTTCGCTGCGGGTGGTGATGTTGTCGCCCGCAAGGCCCGAAATCGGGATCGCGGTGAACTTCTCGATGCCGATCTGCTTCGCGAAATCGCGATAATCGGCCACGATCCGGTCGAAGGTGGACTGATCGTAATCGACCAGGTCCATCTTGTTCACGGCCAGCACGATGTGGCGGATGCCGATCTGCTTGGCGAGGAACGAGTGGCGGCGGGTCTGCGTCAGCACGCCCTTGCGCGCATCGGTCAGGATCACGGCCATGTCGGCGGTGGATGCGCCGGTGACCATGTTACGCGTGTACTGTTCGTGGCCGGGGCAGTCCGCGACGATGAACTTGCGCTTTTCGGTGGCGAAGAAGCGGTAGGCGACGTCGATCGTGATGCCCTGTTCGCGTTCTGCGGCGAGGCCATCGACCAGCAGCGCGAAATCGATCTGCTGCCCTTGTGTGCCGACTTTCTTGCTGTCGTTTTCCAGCGCGGCGAGCTGATCTTCGAAGATCATCTTCGAATCGTAGAGCAGGCGCCCGATCAGGGTCGACTTGCCATCGTCCACGCTGCCGCAAGTGATGAAGCGGAGCATGGTCTTGTGCTGGTGCACTTCGAGATACTTGTCGATATCCTCGGCGATCAGCGCGTCGGTCTGGTAGACCGAATCCTGGGTGTTCGTGACCATCAGAAATACCCCTCCTGCTTCTTTTTCTCCATGCCTGCGCCGCCTTCGTCCTTGTCGATGGCGCGGCCCTGCCGTTCCGACGTCGTCGTCAGCAGCATTTCCTGGATGATTTCAGGCAGTGTCGCCGCTTCGCTTTCCACCGCGCCGGTCAGCGGGTAGCAGCCCAGCGTGCGGAAGCGGATCGAGCGCATCACCGGCTCTTCGCCTGCGGCCAGCGGGAAACGGTCGTCGTCGACCATCAGCAGCAGCCCGTCGCGTTCCACCGTCGGGCGCTTGGCCGAGAAGTAGAGCGGCACGATCTCGATGCCTTCGAGATGGATGTACTGCCAGATGTCCAGCTCGGTCCAGTTGGACAGCGGGAACACGCGGATGCTTTCGCCCTTGCTCTTGCGGGCGTTGTAGAGCTTCCACAGTTCGGGGCGCTGGTTCTTCGGGTCCCAGCCATGGTTGGCGTTGCGGAACGAGAAGATGCGTTCCTTGGCGCGGCTCTTTTCCTCGTCACGGCGTGCGCCGCCGAAAGCCGCATCGAAACCGTACTTGTCGAGCGCCTGCTTCAGACCTTCGGTCTTCCACATGTCGGTGTGGAGCGCCCCATGGTCGAAGGGGTTGATGCCCTTTTCCAGCGCTTCGGGGTTCTGATAGACGAGCAGTTCCATGCCTGCGTCTTTCGCCGCCTTGTCGCGCAGCTTGTACATGTCCTGGAATTTCCAGGTGGTGTCCACATGCAGCAGCGGAAACGGCGGCGGGGCGGGGTAGAACGCCTTCTTCGCAAGGTGCAGCATCACAGCCGAATCCTTGCCCACCGAATAGAGCATGACCGGGTTTTCCGCCTCGGCCAAAACTTCGCGCATGATATGGATACTTTCGGCCTCAAGCCGTTGCAAATGGGTCATCGTCATCTTGGTGATGGTCCCTTCTTCCTGTCCCGACGAGTGCGCCTGGTGATTCGAGATTACGGCACACGGTGGCTGCGATCTAGACGGTGATTCTCGACATGTAGCCTCCCATATGGGAGTATAGAAACGAGAGGACAGAATCAGGCCATGCTCACCGCTCGCGACGAAGACGATCTGCTGACCGCGCTCTATGCCGGATCGTTCGATCAGCCCTTGTGGCAGACCTTTCTCGACCGGCTGCGCGCGCGCCTGTCCGCTCGCTTCGCCGGAATCATCTTCCGCCCGCCGGACCGTCCGCCCAACAGCCCGGTGGAACTGTTTTCCGGCACGCGCGCGCCGCCCGCGCTCAACCAGCTTTACCGCGAGGAACTGTACAAGAACGATCCTTTCCTCGGTTTTCAGATGCGCGAAGGGCGGGTCTATTCGCTGCCCGAACTGTTCATCGATGGCGATCCCGTGCACGAAGCGTTCCGGCGCGATGTGCTGGCGCCCAGCGGCATCCGTTTCATGCGGCTGGTGCGGGTGTCGGAACCCAGCGGGGTCAGCACATGGCTCAGCGTCTCGCGCGACCGGGGCGATTTTTCGGCGGCGGATTCGGCGCTGCTCAGCCGCCTGGCGGTGCATTTCCGCATCGCCTTGCGCAGCCATATCGCGCTGGAACGGGAACGGATGCGGTCCAGCATTGCCGACGACATGATGCGCCGCCTGGCTTTCGGCTGGATCAGCCTCGACGCCAACGGCTGCGTGGTGGAAGTGACGCCGCAGGCGCAGCGCATGCTGCAATATGGGCAGGGGCTGCGGATCGCCCGCAACGGGCGGCTGGTCGCCACCGACCCGCAGACCGACCGCAAGTTGTCCGCCGCGATTAAGGACTTTGCCTCGGCCCCCGGCGGGCGGCCCCGGGCGATGAGCATCAGCACCGATCCGTGGGGGGAAATGCTGCTCGCCCCCGTCAGCGGGGAAGCCACGGGCACGGCGGGCACGCCGGTGATGATCGCCTATTTGCAGGGTGATACCCAGTCCGAATCCGACCGTTACGAACAGATTGCCGAACTGTTTGGCCTCCTGCCCAGCGAAGCGCGGCTGGCGCTGGCGCTGAGCCGGGGCATGTCCATTGCAGAGGCGGCGCAGAGCCTTGGCATCACCGTGGAAACGGCGCGCAATTACTCCAAGAAGATCTATGCCAAGATGGGTGCGCGGGGGCAGAACGATCTGATCCGCTATATCCTCACCAGTGTGCTGGCGCTCGCCTGAATCTTCCCATGGCGCGGGATTGCGGCGATAATGGCGGAAAATTACAGCAGGAAAGAGACCATGCCGCTGACCATCCATCAGTTTCCGTGCCTGAGCGACAATTACGGTTTCCTCGTGCGCGATGCGGAAAGCGGGCAGGTCGCCTGCATCGATACGCCCGATGCCGAGGCGATTGTCGCGGCGGCCGAGGCGCAAGGCTGGGGCATCGATCTGGTGCTCAACACCCATTGGCACCCCGATCATGCCGGGGGCAACGCGGCGATCAAGGCCCGGTTCGGCGCGGAGCTGGTCGGCCCGCGCGAAGTGTTGGCGCATTACCCGCTCGACCGGGTGGTGGGCGATGGCGATACGGTTACGCTGGGTGAAACGCGCTTTGCCGTGCTCGATACGGGCGGGCATACACTGGGCCATATCTGTTATTACGACGCGGCGGATGGGCTGGCTTTCGTGGGCGATACGCTGTTTCCGCTGGGCTGCGGGCGCTTGTTCGAAGGGACCCCGCAGCAGATGTGGGCCAGCCTTTCGCGCCTGGCGGCACTGCCGGAAGAAACGGTGGTTTACAGCGCGCACGAATACACGCTTTCCAATGGGCGCTTCGCTCTCAGCGTGGATGGTTCGGCGGCGCTGGCCACGCGGATGGAGGCCGTGGAAGCCGCGCGGGCGCGAGGGGAGCCGACCGTGCCCACCACGATTGCCGCCGAACGGCAAACCAACCCTTTCCTGCGCGCGCCGCTCCTGAGCGATCAGCGGGACCCGGCCGCCGCTTTCGCTGAAATCCGCGCGCTGAAAGACAATTTCAAAGGCTGAGGACGGAAGGGGGGCGCCGATCCGCTGCGGCTTCTCCATCCGAAACCTTATGCCTCGGGCGCTGCCGGAGGGGGGGGATCGAGTTTGCGCCAGGCCATGATGCCGGAAAAGACGTAGGCTGCCGCCCCGGCAATCGCCACGCTCCATGCGATCCCAAGCGCTTCGTGCGTGGGGGCCAGGATCGCGAGCGAGGTGAGCATGACGGCCAGCGAGAGGATCTTGGCCCCCAGCGCCTGCCGTGCGTTGCCCGTGGAATGCAGCACCGGTTCGAACGCCACGCTGGCGAGTTCGAAGGCCGCGCCGAGCGTCAGCGGCACCAGGATCACATGGGCGGCCCCGAAATCGTCGCCCCCCAGCAGGGCCAGCAATTGCTTGCCGACCGCAACCGACAGCAGCACGATCAATGCGCTCGCACCCCCGGCGAGCAGGCTGGTGTGCACCACCAGCTTGCGGAATTCGTGCGATGCGGCGGCGAAGCGGGCGCGGGCGATTTCCGCATAGGCCGAACGGGTGAGGAGGGTGGATAGCTTGCCCAGGCCCTGGCTCAATTGCTGGGCCAGCCGGAACAGGCCAGCAGCCTTGGTGCCCGCGAAATAGCCGACGGCGAGCAGCGGCCCATTGCGGGTGACGGCATCGACCGAAGACGTGGCGAACGTGACCAGGAAGAACCGCACGATGCCGGTGTTTTCCTGCAAGGCCATCCGCCAGCTGCGCATCACCTGGCCATTGATGGCGTCCGGCGCCAGACGGCGAGCGAGAATCCAGTACAGGGCCGCTTCGATGAGATCGATCACTGCCCAGGCGATCAGGAAACGGATCAGCGTGGGGCCGGTCAGCCAGATGCCGACTGCCGCGATCAACCGGCCCGTGGGCACGATCGCTGCGACGGAGAGCGCAGCATCGAACCGGTCGAGCGCGCGGACG